>CAMOSZ010000099.1:0-8345 GCA_946625285.1 uncultured Caryophanales bacterium
TGGTCTATAAGACCACAAGATAAAGACTATTATGTCAATGAACTTAAATCATTAGGCTTAGGTTTAGAAAACAAAATGCATCAAAAAGTTGGCCTTCTTTCTGGAGGACAACGTCAAGCTTTAACTCTATTAATGGCGACGATGTCTCAAAAGCCAAGTCATAGAAAAATCTTAAAAGAATATGTGATGTTTTCTATGTCAGATAAAGAGGCTGCTAAAAAAGAAGTGAATGAAGTATATATAACCTCTAAAAAAGAATACCAAAACAAAAAGAAGGCACTTCTTAAAGACAAATCGCTTCCTAATGATGAAAAAAGAAGACTTATAAAGGAAGCATATAAGGAATTTGATGATAAAGTCAGAAAGTATGATTTAACTAATCCTGTCCTCTTATTAGACGAACATACTGCTGCTTTAGATCCAAAGACCGCGGAAAAAGTTTTAACTATTACTGAGACGATGGTTAAAGAAAGAAACATCACCACAATTATGATTACTCATAATATGAAAGATGCGATTAAATATGGAAATCGACTCATCATGATGAGCAAAGGCAAAATCGTTGTTGATGTTAAAGGAGAAGAGAAAAAGAAACTGACAATTGAAGATTTACTAGAGAAATTCACTCTCGCTAGTGATGAAATGCTCAGTGACTCAACAATCTTAGGAGATTAGAAGAAGGTTTAATACTTCTTCTTTTTTCTATATAATAATGACGATGAAAGAAGAATTTTCCCGCACTGAATTATTATTCTCTAAAGAGAAAATGGATAAACTCGCTAAAGCGAAAGTTATCGTTTTTGGTGTTGGAGGAGTTGGAGGTCATCTTACCGAAGCACTTGCAAGAAGCGGAATTGGACACATCGCTATCGTTGATAAAGATGATGTTGAAGTGTCTAATATCAATCGTCAATTAGTGGCCTTACATTCCACAATCGGAAAAAGCAAAGTCGAAGTATTAAAAGAAAGACTATTAGATATCAATCCTGACTTAGTAGTGGAAGCATATCAAATATTCTATCTCCCAGAAAACGAAGAAGAATTCGATTTAAGTAAATATGACTATGTCATCGATGCGGTTGATAATATGAGTGCGAAAATATCATTAGTGGTAAGAGCAAATAAATTAGGAGTCCCAATTATTTCTGCCTTAGGAGCAGGAAATAAATTAGACCCAACTAGATTAGAAGTCTCAGATATATATAAGACAAGTGTTGATCCACTTGCAAAAATTCTTCGTCACGAATTAAAAAAGAGAGACATCAAACATTTAAAGGTTATCTATTCAAAAGAAGAGCCAATTAAAGTTAATGAGCTTAATGAAAGAAATAGAGCCATTACCGGCTCTACTTCATTTGTCCCTTCCTCGATGGGTTTAATCATTGCGAGTGAAGTAATTAAAGATTTGATTAAATAATTTATTATTTAACAGGAACTGTTATTTCCTTAACTATGTTATCAATAGTAAGGATGATCTTGCCAGTTCCTTTTTCTTTTTTGGAATTGAAATATAGACTTATTTGACCTCCATTAAGAACTTGATTTTCTGGACCAACAAGTTCAATAGGGCCGCTTACTTTGATATTCACGATTCGAGTTGAATATTGAAGTGTGTTTTTAAAGAAATCAGCGTGATTAACTCTTACTCTTAAAGTGTCATAGGTATCTTCATTGACTAATTCATCTTTGTTCTTCTCAATTAAAACATCAAAGCTATTTGATGGACCGAGATATGCTTCTTTAACCGCTTTACCGTCTTTATAGCCTATGACTTTATAAGTTTTTGCCATTCCACCCCAAGAGCCGACATATTCATTCCAATATCCCACTAATTCGGCATAGGAGATTTTATATCTCATCATAGAATAAGCGAGATAAAGCTTAATTCTTAACGGCATTTGTGGACCATATCCGTGAATCGCAGCATAAGAGAGCATATACGCCATCTTTTTACGTGCTTTAGGTGGGAATTTGCTCACTTTAAATGTTTCTCCAACAATATCATCTAAAAGAATTGGAGGATGCTTTAAGCTTTCAAACATTTTATGATTCGCTTCAAAGCGTTTCACAAATTCATCGTTTTTATATAATTCAAGATAGTCACAGTTAGTAGCGACATAGATATCATCAAAGACCGCAGCAGGAACATCTCCTGGTTTCATATTTGATAAAACTTTTAATACTGGTGTTTTATCTTGTTGAGAAGCGTAAATATAAGCGGAATATTTTGGATTTCGATATAAATCGAAAACTCCATGTGGACAGATATGATCTCCGCTACCAAAATCAACATGGGTATGGTAGTCTGCAAAGCACCAACCGATTGCTCCGCATACTTCATCATATTTATAGTTATCGTTAATAACTTTAGCGTGTCTAAGAGCAACTTCAATTCGTCTTTGTTCATCACTAAGATTTCTTAATGGATCCATATGTCCCATATATTCAGTGACCAGTAGTGGTTTGTTTCCTCTTTTTACAGGTTTTGGAGTTAAGCCAACTTTTAGACTATTACATGAGAAGTCATTGTAACCGTATATATCTTCTAGGAGCTCACTGTCAGTGAAATTTCTTACTCCAATAGTTGGACGATATTTATCTAATGTATGAGCGATTTCATTGGTTTTTGAATATAAGTCATGATTATCAACTGATTCATCTACTCTAACTCCATGCGCTACTAAAGATGGGTGATTTCTTTGAGTTAAAACCATTGATTTTGTGTTATTTAAGCAGGTTTCTTTCCATTTTTCGCTTGTTCCAAGGTGTTGCCAACCAGGTATTTCGTTAAGTGTTAGTAAACCAATTTCATCGCAGCGATTCATGAAATGTTCGCTTTGTGGGTAGTGGCTTGTTCTGACAATATTTACTCCGGCTTCAAACTTTAAGATATTGGCGTCATCTTCTTGTAAGCTCTTACTAGCAGCGTAACCCATATATGGATAACCTTGGTGACGGTTTAATCCAACGAGTTTTACTTTTTCTCCGTTTAGATAAAAACCATGTTTAGTGAATTCGATATCTCTAAAACCAAATCTAGTCTTATAAGTTTCTTTTTCGTTATTAACTTCAATTGAGGTTTCTAAAGTATAAAGATTTGGATGATCTAAATCCCATAATTCTGGGTTATCAATTTTAAATTGATCTTTATCAGTTTCATAAATGACTAAGTCACCTTTTAATAAGCGATGTTTGATATTTATTTCATCATTGCCGACCTTATCATAGATAATGTCGACATTACCTTTAGAGTCTCCGTGAACATAGATATTTCTTAGATAAGTTTGAGGTTCATCAATAAGATAGACTTCGCGATAGATTCCAGAATAAGTGACGTAATCTAAAGCGAATCCAAAAGGAGGGATATCTTTATCTTCCCTAGTGTCTAACACCACAATTAAATGGTTATCTTTTTCTTTAGCGAATTTACTAATTTCAATCTCTACTGGATTATAGACAGAAATATGGTTTCCTAAGTCTTCATTATTGAGATAGATATGGGCTTGGACCATAAAGCCATCGAAGCGGATAAAATATCTTCTATTTTTATTAAAATTTTCGATATCAAAGACTTTTTCATAGGTCACAACCTTTTGATAATCGTTTTCGTTAAAGTAATTATATGGAATCTCAAAAGCGTTATGAGGGATATTTACTTCCTGATATTTTTCAGGGAATTTCTTAAGATATGCGCTTTGAAAATCTGGAACAAATTTCCAAGAAAAATTTAATGATGTTTTCATTTATTTTGTTAAACCTCGTAATTATTATATAATAATTTCGGAGATTAATAACTATGACAATTTCAAACGGTGAGGTGTTTATTTTAAACACACAAGACTTATCCTATGTTTTTCACGTCGATAAGACAGGATTAATTTTACATGACTATTTTGGTCAAAAAATCGAGATTAAGGATTTTGATATTTCAGCGATTAAGCAAAAAACTTCAATCATGAAAGGAACATCCACAATCTATAAAGAAGAGATTAATGACCAATTAGCGATGGATAACGCTCTTCTTGAATTCTCTTTCCCACATAAAGGAGATTATAGAAGCACCCCTATCTTACTTAAGAGTGATAAAAGTGGTTACACATTTGATTTTTCTTATAAAAAATATGAGATTAAAAATAGTCCACTTGATAATGAAGAATTACCTGCTCCACATGATCACGATGAAGAATTAGTTGTTTATCTTGAAGATAGTGTTAATGAAATTGAAATTGAACTCCATTATGTTACTTTCTTTGACTCTAATGTCATTGCAAGAAACATGGTTATTATTAATAAAGGCAAAACTCCAGTTCATGTCTTAAAAGCATTATCAATGCAATTAGATTTAATTAACCGTGAATTCGAATTAAAGAACTTTGTCGGTGGTTGGTCTAATGAAATGAATGAAGCTAACCAAATGCTTGTCCCTGGAAGAATTGTCCACGAATCAAGAACTGGATTCTCTTCACATAAAGTCAATCCATTATTCTTGATTAAGAATAAAGATGCATCTTTGGATAACGGAGATGTTTATATATTCAATCTCATTTATAGTGGCAATCATATATCTGAGGTCGAACTAACCCCATATGGATTAGTGAGAATTCAATCAGGTATCAATCCATTCTGCTTTGATTTTGAATTAAAAGAAAACGAATCATTTAAATCACCTTATGCGGTCTTTACTTTCTCTAATAAAGGTATTAATGGAGCAAGAAGTAATATGCACAGGTTCGTTAACGAACATGTGATCGCAAGTAGGTGGAAGGAGGCTCTTCGGCCTGTAGTTATTAATAACTGGGAAGCAACTTATTTCAAATTTAACGAATCCAAAGTTATTAATATTGCTAAGAAAGCAAAAGAATATGGGGCAGAACTATTTGTCTTAGACGATGGATGGTTCTCTACTAGAAACGATGATAGTCATGGACTAGGTGACTATTCCATCAATAAAAAGAAATTACCAAGCGGTTTAAAAGGATTAGCGAAGAAAGTAAACAAACTCGGAATGAAATTCGGTTTGTGGTTTGAACCAGAAGCTGTTAATCCTCAAAGCGATTTATATAGTGTCCATCCAGAATGGGCGATTAAGTCGACAAAGCTTAATCCATCTTTATCACGTCATGAACTCCTCCTTAATCTAAGCAAAGTAGAAGTTCAAGACTATATCATTGAGAACATCTCAAAGATCTTGGATGAGGCGCATATTGAATATGTTAAATGGGATATGAATCGACATATGTCTGATTTACCTGATGAAGAAAATGTAGGTGAATTCTATCATAGATATATTCTCGGTTTATATCGCGTTATAAGAACCTTAACAGAGAAATATCCTCACGTCTTATTTGAAGGCTGTGCGAGTGGAGGAAACCGTTTTGATTTAGGCATCCTTTCCTATATGCCTCAAATCTGGAGTAGTGATGACACTGATGCACATGAAAGATTATCAATTCAAAGAGGATATTTATATGGCTATCCTCTATCCACAATCTCTAACCATGTTTCTTGTTCACATAATCATCAAACATTAAGAGAAATCTCAATTGACACAAGATATAGTGTTGCCTCTTTTGGAATTCTTGGATATGAGTTAAATTTCTCAGAACTCAATAAATTTGAAAAACAAAGATGCAAAGCTTTAATTGAAGTCTATAAGAAATATCGTGACATATTCCAATATGGTGAGTTCTATGAACTCCATTCCAGCAATGGACATATCATGTGGCAAGTTTCTAACAAAGAAAAAACCAAATGTGTTGTTGGAGAATTTGCCTCACTTCAATCTATGCTTCCAAAAGAAAGCATCTTGGCTACTCATGAATTAGATCAAAATAAATTCTACACAGTTAATAACGTAGAAGTTCCACATAACATTAAAGAATTTGGTGGACTAGTTAATATGATTTTGCCAATCCACGTTAATCCAAATGGTAAGATTGTTGATATCGCTAGTAAGTTTGTTACTATGCCAAGCGAAAAAGATCATTACGAAGTAAGTGGAAGTGCGCTTAATGGAAGCGGAGTTATTTTAACTCCTGAATGGTCGGCGACTGGAATTAACGAATCAGTTAGAATTTTAAGAGACTTTGGTAGTAGGTTATACATAATCGAGGAGAAACATGAATAATAAACACACAAACTGGTATAAAAACGCAGTCATATACCAAATTTATCCACGTAGTTTCTGCGACACTAATAACGATGGTTTGGGGGATATTAATGGCATTATCTCTAAACTAGATTATTTAAAAGAACTCGGAGTTAACTGTGTATGGTTATCTCCAATTTACGATTCTCCTCAAAAAGATAATGGATACGATATTTCTAATTACACTGATATCTATCCACCTTTCGGCAATATGGATGATTGCAAAAAAATGATAACGGAGATGCATAAAAGAGGGATTCGCCTCATTATGGATCTTGTTGTGAATCATACTTCTGATAAACACAAATGGTTTATCGACGCTATCAAAGACAAAAATTCTCCGTATCGAGATTATTACTACATTAGAAAAGGGAAGAAAAACGGAAAGAAACCTCCTAACAACTGGAAAGGCTTTTTCGGTGAAGGAGCGTGGACAAGAATTGAAGGAACTGATGAATGGTATCTCCATTTGTTCACTAAAGAACAACCTGATTTAAATTGGGAAAACCCAAAATTAAGAGAAGATATTAAAAATATCTTAAGATTCTGGTTAGACTTAGGAGTGGATGGTTTTAGATGTGACGTTATTAATCTCATCAGCAAGAAACAAGATTTCAAATCAAGATTCCCAAAACTTGCTTTAACTGGTAGTGATGCTTATATTAACGGACCACGTTTACACGAATATCTCCATGAACTCTATAGAGATGTTTACGCTAATTATGACTGCATGACTGTTGGAGAAGCTGTAATGGCGACTTCAAAAGTGAATATTAGTCTTACCGATCCTTCTAGAGAAGAACTAGATATGATTTTTAATTTCTCTCACACCGATTCAGATAATATCGGAGGAGTGAAATATTTCTATAGAAAATTCAAACTAACTAGATTTAAGAAAAGACTTAATAAACAGCAAGTTTCTTTAGAGGGAAAAGGATGGAATTCTCTATTTATAGAGAACCATGACCAAAGAAGAAGTGTTGGAAGATTTGGAACAGTTGAAGGAAATATTAACTCTTCAAAAGCTTTAGGTGCTTCTTATTTCTTCCTTAAAGGCACCCCATTTATTTATCAAGGACAAGAGATTGGAATGAGAAACGCTCATTTCAAATCAATGGATGAGATTAAAGATGTTGAATCACACAATATCAAAGGAATCTTAGATAAGATACCTTTACCAAAGAAGAAAATGCAACAAATCATCTTTGATGTTTCTCGAGACAATGCAAGAACCCCAATGATTTGGGATGATAGTGAATTTGGTGGTTTCTCCAAAGTAGAACCTTGGATTAGGGTTAATAAAGATAAAGACATCGTTAATGTTAAAAATGCATTAGAAGATAAAAACTCACTTTATTATTTCTACCAAGAAATGATTAAGTTTAAAAAAGAACACCAAGTTATCGCTGACGGATCATTTAAAATGATTGCACTCAATAATCCACATATTTTTGCTTATGTTAGAGAAAACGAAAGCGAAAAAGCAGTGGTCATCTCTAGCTTCTCAGACAAACCAAGAAAATTTAAATATCTTGAGCACTTACGTGATTCAGATATTAAAATTACAAATTATGAGAAACATAAAAAAACTCTTCAACCATTTGAAGTAAGAGTCTATCTCATCAACAAGAAATAGAATTTTGCTATTAAAATTTACACTTAAAGAATTAGAATTGTTATTAGGTTTCATAAAATGACGTTTATCAAGGTTTTAAAAAAGATATTCTCCAGAATGGCATTAATGCTTCTTTTAATCTTGATTCAAATCGGGGCAATTATCGCTTTAGCGGTCATTATGATTCAAGCCTGGTGGCCATTTATTATTGAATTTGCTTTGATTCACATAATTGTTTTCATGCTTGTTATTAACCGTAAAGGAACAGCGGATATGAAAATGCCATGGGTTATTGTTGTTTTAGCCTTACCTTTGGTAGGTTCTTTACTATACGCCTTCTTTGCAAACCATGGCTTAAAGCCAAAATATAAGAAAATCGTTAAAAGTATTAACAAACTCTCTTTAGAGTATTTCCCACAAGATTCACTCGATTTAGAGTTACTAAAAAAGAGCAATAATCCATATAAGACACCATTTGAATATCTTGCTCATGCAATGAAAAGCACTCCAACTTATGGAAACAAAGTTTCCTATTACAAAAGTGGAGAAGAATGGTTCCCACATTTTATTGAGGAATTAAAA
>CAMOSZ010000100.1:0-5197 GCA_946625285.1 uncultured Caryophanales bacterium
CTAGGAATTTTATTCCTTTCATATCCATATCTATGCGCTTTATGGTGTAAGACTAAGAGCTTATACAAGTTTATTTTCCATAACTTCTTATTTGTTATTCTTTTAGCAGCCACTGCTGGAGGATATGCTTACCTTGTGTTCGCACAAGGAATTAATGTTCCACAAAATATGTTATGGATTGCACCTATTGCCTTTGTCCTTTTGATTTGTATTGAGTTAATTATTTACACTGTTCTATTTAAGGGAAACTTTAGCTTATATGCGAATACCTTCGTTGCTTTTAAAACCTCATTAGGTTCTTTAATCTTCTTAGGTTTATATTTTGTTGCCGTTAACTTAGTGAAAGATTATTTAATTCTTTCACATATTACATATATTTGTTTAGGAGTAGGAGCCTTATTAGTGTTCTATATTTTCTCCTTTATTACTCCATTTAAAGACTTATTTGATATTGTCAGTTATTCTGATGAATTTGACGCCAACCTCATGAAGATTGATGTGACAAGAGATCGTTTGGAGGAACTTTATGAAATCTAGTGGAATTAAAATTATTGCCCAAAACAAAAAAGCGGCCTTCAATTACTTTTTAAGCGACTTCACGGAATGTGGTATTGAACTCAAAGGAACAGAGATCAAATCCTTACGTGTTAATGGAGCGACTATTGGTGATTCTTATATTGTTATTAGAAACGGTAACGCTGAAATCATTAATATGTACATTAAACCTTATGAACAAGGTAATCTTTTTAATCATGACCCATTAAGAAGTAGAAGACTTCTTTTACATAAAAAAGAAATCAAATGGTTTGAAATCAAAATGAAACAAGGTGGTTTCACTGTTGTCCCAAATAAGATTTATCTTAGAGGTGGAAAAGCAAAAGTGGAGATTGCTTTAGCAAAAGGCAAGAAACTCTATGATAAAAGAGAAACCATTAAAGAAAGAGATATCAAACGTGATATGGATAAAGGAGCAGACTATTAATGCCTATTAGTGACACTATATATTCTTTTGAATATAACGATGATAGTAGAGATAATCTTGATGCTTTTTTAAAGAAAGTTTCTTTTAAATATGATGTTCCTTCAATCCACGTAGCAGGGACTAACGGCAAGAGCACTGTTTCTAAGATGCTTCAAAACGTCTATAAAGCTCAAGGATATAAAGTTGGACTATTTATCTCATCTCACTACAAAAGAAATATAGAAGAGATGATTTATATTAATGATGAGCATATCTCTTCTAATGAATTAGAAGATATCTATAACGAATATCAAAAGCTATTTAAGAAATTTGATTTATCTCCTTTTGATATTATTGTCTTTATTGCTTTAACTTATTTCCAAAGGAAAGGCGTCTCTTTAGCGGTTATAGAAACCGGTATTGGAGGAGAATATGATTCTACGAATATCTTTACCCCAATCTTATCGGCTATCACTAATGTCTCAATTGATCACACTGATATATTAGGTGTTTCTCTATCTGAAATTGCTCGTCATAAGGCTGGCATTATTTATAATGAAGTACCTACTTTAATTGGAGATATTGATGGTGACGCTTTAGATGTCATCGTTGAAGTGTCTAGAAAAAAGAATTCAAAAGTTACAAGAATTGGAACATATCATAACTTAGCGAATAATCCTAATGGATTAAGTTTTGAATATAAAACATATCACAATCTATTTATTCCGAATAAATCAAAGACCAATGTATCTAATGCTTGCCTAGTAGTGGATGCGATTGATTTATTAAAAGATAGTTTTGATGTCTCTGAAGACTCAATTAATAAAGGCCTAAATAGTCCATTATTACCTGCTAGATTTGAGATCGTTGAAAAAGACAACATCACTTATGTCATTGATAGTGCGCATAACGTTGAGGCTATTCATAAATTTAGAGAAGATGTTGATTCACTAAGATTAGACAAAGAAACATTTGTGATATTCGCAACAGTCAGGGATAAAAACATTACTGTTATGCTTCCTGAAATAGGCTTATTAGGCAAGGTTTATATTACTACCTTTAAAAATATGCATGCGCGTGAAGAAAGCGACTATTTCCTCTTCTTAGATGAGTATGAATTTAGACAAGATTATCACTCCTTAATTAGTGAATTAAAAGAGACTCATCCAGGGTGTGCAATTATCATTACTGGCTCAAGTGTCTTTGCCTCAACTATCTCTGAAGAAATTTGAAACGGAAATATTTAAACTACAAATTATCATTACTAAAACGACGTAATCATTAAGAGTATAATTGAATTATGAAGATGAAAAAATTACCTATCTTACTTCTATTATCATTAGGGATGTTTATTGCCCCAGTTGCTACTTCTTTTGTTAATGGCTCAAGTAATACATATGTTGCCGCTCACGCTGATAGTGATGCAGCGAATGCATTTTTAACTAGATTTAATGAAATTAGAGAAGAACAACATAACTCTGGAAAAGGCATTTGCGATACCACAAAAGAGCAATATAACGAACTTATTGCGCTTTATTCAGTCTTATCTCAAGATGAAAAAGAAGAAGTTAACGCAATTATAGACACATATGATCCTGATTACACAATTGGGGAAGAGATGAAAGAAATTGTCAGATTATATTTCTCTCCTCAATCAATAAGTGAAGCTCCTAAACCAAAATTAGATCAAAAAACAACTATTATTATTGCTTCTGTAGTCTCGATTGTGGGAATGTCTGCAATCTCTGTTCTCTTTATTTTAAGGAACAACAAATTCATTGAATAGTTAACCTATATTCACACTAAACAGATAAAAAATCACTATACGATTAGAATTGTATAGTTTTTTTATTTTGTGTATTTACATGAAAAGTGAATGGTGGTAGAGTGATTACGCTGAAAATTACATAGGGAGGTCACAAATGAGAGAAAAAGTTCTTTTGATTTGCTCGGAATGCCTATCTAGAAACTATGTGACAACAGTGAGTAAAGACAGTAGCAAAAAACTAGAGTTAATGAAGTATTGCAAGCACTGCAACAAACAAACTCTTCATAAAGCTAGTAAGTAGTGGAGGAAATAACCATGGGATTAAAGAAATTTGCAACTGGTGTTATTAAGGAAGGCAAACGTGTTCGTTGGCCAAAAAGAGAAGTCCTTATTCCATCAATTATCGTCGTCATTATTATTGCCGGAATAACTGGCTTACTTCTATTTGGTGAAGACGTTGCTGGTAGAAGATTAATTGAAATTTTATCGGATGCCTTTAAAGGTGCCTAGTTAGGAGAAAAACAATGGTAGATAATAGCAAGACCGCATTCAGTGATACTAATACTGATATTGGTGAAGAAAACCAAGAACGCGGTGAACAAAAATTAGGTGAAAAAGCGTGGTATGTTGTTTCAACATATTCTACACACGAAAGAAAAGCCGCTTATAACTTACAAAAACGTGTTGAATCAATGGGATTAGATGACCTTATTTTCCGTATCGTCGTCGTTGAACAAGAAGTTCCAGTGATGAAAGATGGTTTACCAACTGGTAAAACAAGAATGAAAAACCTTTATCCAGGTTATGTTTTTGTTGAAATGATTATGACAGACTATGCTTGGTATATTGTTAGAAACACTCCAGGTGTTACAGGTTTCGTTGGATCTGCAGGTAAAGGTACAAAACCATTCCCAGTTCCACGTGAACAAATTGAACCAGTTCTTAAGAGAATGGGTATGGTTGATGAAAGCATGTATGACCGTTATGAAATCGGTGACTATGTCAAAGTTATCCATGGCACTCTTGAAGGAACAGAAGGAAGAATCCTTTCTATCAACAAAGATACTGGTGCTGTTGAACTTGAAACCATCTTCTTCGGTAGAACTACTAAAGTTGAAGTTGATTTCTCTGAAATCGATAAGATTTAATCGATTACAAACCGAACAAAAAAGAGGAGTTAAAAACTCCTCTTTTGTTTTGTGCTTTTTCTTAATTACTTCTTCTTTTGTTTGTTGCCGTTAATTGCTTCTCTAAATGCAGAGATTTCTTTAGAAGTACCAACAACATAGACTGTATCATCTGGGAGTAAGCTATCGTTACCACCTGGGACGAATGACTTAGATCCACGACGGATTAAAACGATGTTAACTCCATAGACATTTTTAGGATTCATATCCTTTAAGGTCATTGGTAAGAAACCAGGATTAATCATAATAGAAACAACAGAATACTTTGTATCTAACTTGTAGTAGTCTTGGAAGTCTTCGTTACCAATACGGTTCGCTAACGCTGTTCCAGCGGTCTTTTGAGGAGAGATAACTTCAGTTGCACCAAGTTTCTTCATGATTGGAATGTAGTAGTCATCATCAACACGGACGATGATGTTTTTAACACCTAATTCTCTAAGAATAACTGTGGTAAGAACACTAGCTTCTTGGTTATCACCAAAAGCGATGATAGCAGCATCTACTTCTCCAATACCGAGTTCTTTTAATGCTTTTTCATCAGTTGAGTCTGCAATAAATGTGGTTGGTAAGTCGTTAGCGACTTCTTTTGCAATTTCTTCATTGTTATCTAAAGCGATAACATCCATTCCGTTGTCGACTAATTCTTTAACAACAGAACGACCGAATTGACCAAGTCCAATAACTGCGAATGATTTGTGTGCCATTGAGTGTACCTCCTATTAACCAATGATAACATCGGCTTCTACACGTTTGAAATGAATGTTTTCTTCGTTGTCTAAATCATTTTGGAAGATTTGGAACAATGTGATAGGGCCTAATCTACCAAAGAACATTAAGATGATGATAGTGATTTTGCTACCAACTTCTAACGCTGGAGTTAAACCTGCCGTTAATCCAACAGTGCCAAAGGCAGAGAAGACTTCGAAGATAATGTTTTCACTAGTTGCAAGTGGTTTACCTTGTTCAAATGATGCAACAAGAATAAATCCAACAACGATAGTGAGTAATGACAAGAAGACTAAAGACATAGCCTTTAGAATACTTGTTCTAGTATATTCACGCTTGAAAGCGGTAATACTCTTTCCTTGTAAGAATCTTACTAAACATAAGATGATGATGAAGACTGTGGTGGTTTTAATACCACCAGCAGTGGAGATTGGTGAACCACCAATAAACATAAACAAGCAGCTGATAACTTTACCAGCGAGGGATAAATTATTTTCATCAAAATTAGCGAAACCAGCAGTTCTTAATGTGACACTTTGGAAGGCTGCTTCAAAG
>CAMOSZ010000101.1:0-5749 GCA_946625285.1 uncultured Caryophanales bacterium
AAAGGCGGAGAAGGTAACGCAATTGATCTTGAAAAAGAGTTTAATGTCTATGTCTCTAACTTAGTGAAACTCAACGGAGAAAAAGTCTCTTCTCGTCTCATTAGAGAACATATCGCAAGTGGAAATATGCAACTCGTAGAAACCGAACTCAATCGACCGTATCAAGTGACTGGTTTAGTTATTGAAGGAGCACATAACGGAGAGAAACTCGGATTCCCAACCGCTAATCTAGAATTAACTTATCCTTATGTTTTACCAAAAATAGGAGTGTACACCGGATATGTAAAACTCTTATCTTCAAAATATAAGGCCATCATTTCTATGAGTACCCACCCAACAATCATGGAACTTAATGATCCAATTATTGAAGTTCATCTTCTTTCCTATAAAGGAGACTTATACGGTAAAGAAATTGAAGTCCAATTTAAGGAATATATTCGTGATATTAAGAAATTTGGAACTCTAGAAGAACTTAGTGAACAATTAACTAAAGATAGCGAATACGCAAAAAATACTTTGAAATAATATATTTTTCATATATATTAATAATCGCGACTTATTTCTAGGGTCTTCGAATCCTCAACGAACACCCCGGGCTTAAGTTAAGAAAGAAATAGGAGGAACTTGAAGATGGCACTTTCAAAAGAAAGAAAAGCAGAAATCGTCAAGCAATATGGCAAGAACGAAAAAGACACAGGCTCTATTGAAGTCCAAGTCGCTCTTCTTACCGAACAAATCAAAGCGTTAACCGAACACTTAAAAAAGAATCACAAAGACGCCGCTAGTAAAAGAGGCTTAATGATTCTCGTTGGTCAACGTAGAAGTTTACTTGATTATCTTGCTAGAACAGACCGTGATGGTTACTTAAGACTCATCGTCTCTCTCGGCATTAGAAAATAATCGAGGCATTGATGAAACATTAAGGAGTGAAGATTCGCTCCTTTTTTGTTGAATATAAAAACCAAGAAAAAAAGACTGATAGTCCACAAATAAATAAAGACGAAGAAACTAAATAATGCTTTTATAAATAAAAGTGTTATTTTTTTTACCGATATGGTAATATACAACCGTTATGTTATTTAGAAAGAAGAAAAAAGAAATGAAAAAAGTATTCGAATTAGAATTCGAAGGAAAGAAGTTCGTTGTTGAGGCAGGCGAAATCGCAAAACAAGCCGATGGCGCTGTCTTAGTGAGATTAAACGAAACAGTAGTTCTTTCCACCGCATGTGCTTCTGACTTACCAAAAGAAGGCGATTTCTTCCCACTAACAGTTGGTTACGAAGAAAAACAATACGCAGTTGGTAAGATTCCAGGATCATTCCTCAGAAGAGAAGGTCGTGCTGGAGAACACGCAACCTTAACCGCAAGATTAATTGACCGTCCTATTAGACCAATGTTCTCTGAAGGATTCCGTAATGAAGTCCAAATCGTTAACACAGTTATGTCAGTTGACTTAGACTGTACACCAGAAATGACCGCTATGCTCGGTTCTTCCTTAGCACTCGGTATCAGTGATATTCCATTTGATGGTCCTATCGCCGGAGTTTATGTAGGAAGAGTTAACGGCAAATTCATCATCAACCCAACCGTTGAAGAAAAAGCTAAATCCGATATCAACTTGGCAGTTGCTGGTACAAAAGAAGCAATCAACATGGTTGAAGCTGGTGCTGATCAAGTCAGCGAAGAAGATATGTTAGATGCATTAATGTTTGGCCACGAAGCCATTAAGAAATTATGTGTCTGGCAAGAAAAGATTATTAAAGAAATCGGTAAACCAAAAAGACACATCGACTTATATGTCTGTGATCCAGTCATTGAAAAAGATGTTACCGAAAGAGCAGAAGCTCGCTTAGTTAAAGCTATCTCTATCTTTGATAAACTCGAAAGACAAGACGCGATTGATGCGATTGAAAACGAGATTATCGATGATTACGATACAAGAAAATATGAAGATGAGAAAACTCATCAAAAGACCTTATCAATGGTCAAAGAAACTCTTGAAAAATTAGTCGCTAAAGAAGTTAGAAGATTAATTACTGATGAGAAGATTAGACCAGATGGTCGTAAAGTTGACGAAATCCGTCCATTAGACGCACAAGTCGACTTATTACCAAGAACTCATGGTTCTGCGATGTTCACTCGTGGTCAAACACAAGTCATCTCAGTTACTACATTAGGTGCTAAGAGTGATGAACAAATCATCGATAACTTAACCGATGAAGAAACACGTCACTGGATGCATCATTATAACTTTCCACCATACTCTGTTGGTGAAGTCGGAAGAATGGGTTCCCCAGGAAGAAGAGAAATCGGCCATGGTGCATTAGGCGAAAGAGCGTTATCTTACGTCATCCCAAGTGCTGAAGAATTCCCATACACAATTAGAACTGTTGCTGAAGTTGTTGAATCTAATGGTTCCTCTTCACAAGCTTCTATCTGTGCTTCCTGTATGTCCTTAATGGCTGCTGGTGTCCCAATTAAAGGTATCGTCAGTGGTATCGCTATGGGCTTAATCAGCTCTGGACCATTAGATGGCAAACACCCATACACAATCCTTACTGATATCCAAGGCTTAGAAGATCACTTTGGTGATATGGACTTCAAAGTCGCAGGTACTGAACACGGTATTACTGCTCTTCAAATGGATATCAAAATCAAGGGTGTCACTAAAGAAGTTCTCCGTGAAGCTTTAGCACAAGCTCATGAAGCAAGAGCTAAGATTCGTGAAGTCATGAAGAAAGCGATTGCTGAACCACGTCCAGATGTCGGTAAATACGCTCCTAAGATGGATACATTCTTCATCGATGTCGATAAGATTAGAGATGTTATCGGTACTGGTGGAAAAGTTATCAATGAAATCATTGCTCAATGCGACAATGTGAAGATTGATATCGAAGACAACGGACAAGTCACTCTCTATCATATGGATAGAGAAGTCATCAACAAGGCTAAACAAATCATCCTTGATATCGTTAGAGAAGCCAAAGTTGGTGAAGACTTCGAAGGTAAAGTCACTAGAGTTGAAGACTATGGTGCATTTGTCCACTTATTTGGTAACGTTGAAGGCTTATGTCACGTCTCTCGCTTAGGCTGGGGATATGTCTCAAAAGCCAGCGATGTTGTTAAAGTTGGAGATACATTAAAGGTTCGTGTCATTGAAATCGATGACCACGGAAAAGTCAAAGTCTCTGCCAAAGAATTCATGGAAAAACCAGCCGAAGAAGAAGGCAGAAAACTTGGCGAAGGCAGAAAACTCGAACACAATACCAAACCAGATAAATCCATCAAAGGTCCACGTAAGTTTAGAAAATAAAACTTAAGTTGGATACATAACAAAACAAATAAACTCTCGAATTTCGGGAGTTTTATTTATATAATAAAAACGTATATGTTAGACGTAGTAATTATTGGTGCAGGCGTTTCTGGCGCTTTTATTGCTCGAAAGTTAGCACGTTACGAACTGAAAATTGCTCTTTTTGAAAGGGAAACAGATGTTGGCAATGTCACAAGTAACGCGAATAGTGCTATCGTTCATAGCGGTTACGATCCTGTCCCACACACCCTAAAAGCGCTTTTAAACGTTCGTGGAAATGCGATGTTTGATACTATCGCTGACGAACTTGATGTTCATTTTAATCGTTGCGGTTCTTTAACTGTTGCTATAAGTGATGAACAAATGTCCATGCTTAATGACTTAGTTAAAAGAAGCGAAGAAAATGGAGTTCCAGTGAAATTACTTACTGCTGAAGAAGTAATCAAGATGGAACCTCATATTAATAAAGATGTGAAAGGTGCTTTATTAGCTCCAACAGCAGGAGTTATTGATCCTTTCAATTTAGTTGTTCACTGCGTTGAAAACGCGGTTGATAATGGAGTGGAACTCCATCTTTCTGAACCAGTTATCGATATTAAAGATAATGGAGATTATTTCATTGTTAAAACTAGTAAGGGAGAATATCAATCTAAAGTTGTTATTAACGCGGCTGGTTTATATAGCGATAAAATCGCTTCGATGATCGAAGATATCGATTGGAAACTTATTCCAAGAAAAGGTGAATATTTTGTCTTAGATCATTATGATGTCGGACTTGTTAATCACACGATATTCCCACTACCAAGTGCGAAAGGCAAAGGCGTACTTGTCTCAATGACAAGTAGTAATAACTATATTGTCGGTCCAAGTAGTGAACCAATTGATGATGTAGAAGATTTTTCCACTGATAGCTATACGTTAGGCGAAATTAGAAGACAAGCTACTGAACTAGTTCCTGATATTCCATTTAATCAAGTTATTAGAGTGTTCTCTGGAATTAGACCAACTCCAACAACACATGATTTCATTATTCAACCTGCTAAATCTAATAAAAGATTTATTAATGTTGCAGGTATTGAATCTCCTGGACTAGTTTCTTCTCCAGCAATCGCTGAATACGTCTTTGAAAATTATGTATCTAAATTATTTGATTTAGTGGAGAAGAAAAACTTCAATCCATGTGTTAAAAAATATCATCGATTAAACGATATGACTCTCGAAGAGAGAAATGCGATGATTAAAGAAAATCCAGAATATGGAAAAATCATCTGTAACTGTGAAACAGTTTCCTTGGGTGAAATTAAAGAACTTCTTACTAGAAGTGTTCTACCTACCACAGTTAAAGGCGTAAAAAGAAGATGTAGAGCAGGCTTTGGTAAATGCCAAGGCGGATTCTGTTCTCCTTTAGTGACTTTAATCTTGGCTAAACATTATGGCGTATCCCCACTTGATATCAAATGGGATAAAGAAGCCTCTAATATCCTTAAGGAAGAGGTGAAAAAGATATGATTAAACGTGATTTAGTAATTATCGGTGGTGGATCCGCTGGTATGGCGGCCGCTATCGAAGCAAAGAAAAATGGTATCGATGATATTCTTATTCTTGAAAAGGATGGAGTCCTAGGCGGTATTTTAAATCAATGTATCCATAACGGATTTGGTTTAACTGAATTCAAAGAAGAATTAACCGGTCCAGAATATTTATCTAGATTCGCTAATCAAGTTAAAGAATTAGGCATCGAATATAAATTAGACACTCTTGTTTTAGATGTGACTGAAAACAAAATCGTTACTTATAGTAACGAAAAGGACGGAGTTGTTCTAGTTGAGGCTAAAGCAATTGTTTTTGCTACTGGATGTTATGAAAGAGGACCAGGTGCTATTCAAATGGCAGGAGATAGATGTAGTGGCATCATCACTGCAGGCACTGCTCAAAAATATTTAAATATCCACGGATATCTCGTCGGAAAGAGAATTGTTATTCTTGGAAGTGGAGATATCGGACTTATTATGGCAAGAAGAATGACTCTTGAAGGCGCTAAAGTATTATGTGTTTCCGAGATTATGCCTTACTCAAACGGATTAAATAGAAATATTGCTCAATGTTTAAATGACTATGATATTCCTCTATATTTATCCCGTTCAGTTTTGAGAGTAGAAGGTCGTAGTGGTAGGGTAGAAAAAGTTATCTTAGCAGCAGTTGATGATAAGATGAAATTTATCCCAGGAACTGAGATGGAATTCGAATGCGATACGCTGCTACTTTCTGTAGGATTAATTCCTTATGTTAGCTTACTTGATAAGTTACACGCTGATATGTCTACTACTAGAGGAGCTAAAGTTAACGATCAACTTATGACTTCTATTCCAGGAGTATTTGCTTGTGGTAACTGCTTACATGTTCACGATGTTGTCGACTTCGTTACCGATGAAGGAA
>CAMOSZ010000102.1:0-4606 GCA_946625285.1 uncultured Caryophanales bacterium
CGTTTGGCTCAGAATTAATAAATTTAGCGATGGTTTCTCTTGTTTTTTGGATTTCAACATCCATATCGTAGCAAAGATCGTAATCTCCACGATGTGAATTAGAGTTCTTTTCTAAATAATATTCATCAATTGCTTTAATAACTGAATAAGGTTTAAAAGTAGTTGAAGCATTATCTAAAAAGACAAGTGGTTTGCCTTGCATAGTTTTGCCGTTAAGCATAGGGAAATCAGCACGTACTTTTTTGATATCGTACATATTAAAGCCTTCCTTCAATTAATTGATAAATCTCATTAGCGGTTTCTTCATTAAAGCCTTTCGCAATTGGCTTAAGATAACCGAGAGTAATGAGCAATTTTGACTCTTCTACTGTTAGTCCTCTAGAGGTTAAATAGAAGATGTGGTCATCATTGATTTTTCCAACCACTGCTGCGTGGCTAGCTTCAATGTCATTTTCATCGATTTTTAAGATTGGTCTAGCGATTGCTTTACAACCATCATCGAAGACGACAATCTTAGCGTTTTGATGTGAGGTGGATTGGTGTGATCCTTTTATGATATGGGAAACACCAGCGAATAGTAATTTGGAGCTATCTTTACACACTCCATAATTATCAATTCTTCCGTGAGTATTTGGGTGATTGTGGTAAATAGAAACTGCAATTTCTTTATCATCGTTACTAGATGCTAAACTTGCTAAGTGCCATTCACAATCAGCGTTATTTTTATTTAAGTTAATTGTGGCGTTAAGAATGTTTTTCTCAACAGCAAAATCTGCATAATAGACTGTAATTCGAGAATTTTCTCCAACATTTGCGGTCAAATTTTCGTTTTTAATAGATTTTCTAGCAAATACTGAAATTTGAATATTTGAGTTATCTCCAACTTCAAAATGGATGTTACTAACTTCTTCTATATCCTTTAAATAAATATATAAAACTTTGTTAGAGGCAACTTCAAAATATAGATCTTCAGAACTATTTGCTGCACTATAAGTTAAGTCGTTTAAAACTTGAATCTTTTTCATATTTATTTAATGGTTTCTTTTACGGCACAACTACCAATAGAAACAGTATTCATGTTAGCGTCTTCTTTTTCGATTTCAATGCCGTATTCAGTCTTGATGAATTCATATCCAGTTTGATCAATTCTCTTGATGAGTTCTGGACCACCATCTAAAGCGATTCTTCCGTTGATCATAACTAATGCTCTTGTAGGTTTAATTAAATCGAATAATCTAGCGTAGTGAGAAATGACTAAGAATCCTCTTCCTTCTTTCTCTTGTTTATTGATTGAATCAGCAACAACATTGATAGCGTCAACGTCTAATCCAGAATCGATTTCATCTAACATTGCAATTTTTGGTTTTAATAAGAGGAGTTGAAGAATTTCGTTTCTTTTCTTTTCTCCACCACTGAAGCCTTCGTTTAAACTTCTGGTTGCTAAGTCAAATGGCATTTTAAGTTCTTTAGTTGCGTTATCAAGAATTTTGTAGAATTTGTAAGTTGAGATTTTTTCTTTACTAGTCGCGTTAACTGCGGCTCTTAAGAAATCTGAATTAATGACTCCTGGAACTTCGGCTGGATTTTGTAATGCTAAAAATAAGCCTGCTCTAGCTCTTTCATCAGTGGTCATTTTTGTAATATCAACATCATCTAAATATAAGGATCCTTTTGTGATGATATATCTAGGATGTCCCATAATAACGTTAAGTAAAGTAGATTTTCCATGTCCATTAGGACCTAATAGAGCAACTGTTTCCCCTTCACTAATTTGGGCGTTTACTCCTTTGAGGATTTCTTTACCGTCTACTTCAACGTGTAAATCTTTAATTTTAAGTGTTGTCATGTCTTTCACCTCAGTGCCGTATTATTTTAATGCTCTCATTTTAATTAAGGCAATGAATATGATAAGAAATTTGTTCACATACCCGTATATGTATGCGAAATAATTAAAATTATTATTGCACGCACTATTTTATATAGGTAAAATATTCTCGCTATGTATTTTAGAAAAGGAGACTAAAAGATGAAAAAAAGTAAACTATCACTCGGATTAGTTACTAGCTTCATCGGTGCACTCGCATTAACTTCTTGTAACGCAACAGCAACTGTTACAGAAAGCAAAGAGTCCATTGTCGATTTCATCGGTTATAACAATGAAGATGAAAAGATTTCTATCGATATCGACAAGTTCTATAGCGAGTACGGCGATAGCGAAGAAGGCACTACTTTATTCTATAATGCAGTTCTTGAAGCCTTAATCAGATACGAATACAAAGGATTAAGTGAAGAACAAGGATCAACATTAAAAGCCTATACCACCTTGGTTAAGGAAGCAGAAGACAAAGTCAAGGCCCAAAAACAAGCCGCTCAAGATAACGCAAATAGCAGTGGCAAAACATATGCAGAAGAATGGCAAGCAATTCTTGATTCACATGATTGTGAAGACGAGAATGACCTCAAAGAATACTTCTTATATGAATTAGAGAAAGATGCCATCAACGATTGGTATTTCTCAGACAACCAAGACGCCTTAAAAGATCAATATATCGGTGTCGGTACTGACTGGAAAGCACTTGCTAAACCAGAAGATCACTCTTATGAATCAGTATTCCCATATCATATTCTCCACGTTTTAGTTAAGTTAGGTGCAGATGCAACAGATTACTCTAGAGCAACTATCACCGCTTCTGAAGCAGAGAAATTATGGAATGTTGTTCGTAAACTCATGGATGCAAGTTATTCATTCGAAGATGTTGCGAAAGCTGAAAGTGATGATTCCTCTAACACCGCTTATGGTGATGTTGGTATTATGTCCACTCAAACCGCTTTCTATAACGAATTTAAATTAGGTGTTTACGCTTACGATGCGTTATTAAGTGGAGTAAACACTCAAAGTGCAGACAATACCGCAATCTATAAAGCATTCGGTATTGATGCAAACGACCAAGTCACAACTAAAGTCGTCTATGACAGTACAACCAACTCAGTTGTTGAAACAAAAGAAAACGTTGTCGATTTAGTTAACAAAGAAATGATTGCTGATGTCCGTAACGCTGTTACTGGATATGGAGCAGCTTCTACTGCTTATACTAAGATCCCAACCATTCCATATGATGTCTTTAGAAAGATTGGCCAATACAAAGATGACGAAAAGATGGGAACCGTTGCTCCTGAAGCAGGCGCAGTCGCATACCCACGTAATATCTTATTCAACCAATTCTTGAACTTCCGTTCACCATTCATCATCACCGCTGAAGATGTCACCATCGCTGATGGTGCTGACAAAGTTACAGTCGCTGCTCACGACTTCGTTAACGGTGACTTCAAGTTACCAAACAACAACTTTGTTGCTAATGCAGTTCCTGCAGTTTCCGGAAAATCAGTTTTAACTGATAAACAAGGTAATGTCATTATCGGTGTTAGAAGCACTGCTGGTATCCATTTCATGGTTATGAGAAAGTCTGTCTTCTATAACACCAACTTAGCAGTCTCTGCTGAAAAAGCAGCAGTCACATTACAAGACTACTACACAACAGACATCCCAACTGCTGGAGTCGCTTACCCAGCCGAAACATACGTCAACATGACTCAATCCGATGATTCTACTTACTATACAAATAGAGCAAACACTATTAAAAATAAGCTCAAAGGACAAGATTCTTCCGACGTCTTCGATGCAGCATACGACTATCGTATCTATCAAATGCTCTTCGAAAATGTAAAAGACAAAATCGAATTCTTTGATAAAGATGATAACAATCAAAGCGTTGTTATGAATAACATCCTTAAGAAGATTCAACTCTTAAGAGATGGTAAAGTCTTAAGTAACGCTGATTCCATTAACGATGCTTGGGAATCATACTTAGCTCAATTAAGACATCAAAACACCATTAGAGAATATAAAGGTATGTTATCTACTGGCTGTGTCTTCAAATGGGGCAGAGCAAATGCATCTGACTTAGAAGCATTTGAGAAAGGAGGAGCTTGCTATGTCAAATAAATTTAAATTAGCAACCTTATCTCTTCTTGGAGTTCTCGCTTTAACAGGATGTAATTCCTCAAGCGATGAAATCTACGCAAAACCAAGCAACTACGACGATCCAATCGTTTCCATCAAGGATGATGATACAGAAATCCACAACGATATCTTAAATATCATCTATGATTCTATGCACGATGGACAAGTCGCTGCTAAAGTCTTAGAAAAAGTCTTATATAGATACGCTGAATCAATCTTTGGTTCATACGATACCTATACTGCTAAAGGCAGAGAAGAAATTACTCTTGCTGAAGCAGCAACAGACGCTACTAAAGTCAACGCCTTCATTAAAGCTCATAAAGCATATTGGCTTTATAACGAAGACGGCAAACACGTCGACGACGCTGGTAACGAAGTTACTGGTGACGATTGGACACCATGCGACACCGAAAGAGGAAACGTCACAGCTAGATGGGCAACCATCGCCTTACGTATTAAAGAATCAATGTACGCGAAAGCCACAGGCGGAAGCTACACAAAGAAACACTTCTTCTCCGAATTCGACTTTGTCGAAGCATTATGGAAAGACAACAAGAAAGTTAACTACGCTGCTGCTAAAGCTGC
>CAMOSZ010000103.1:0-9944 GCA_946625285.1 uncultured Caryophanales bacterium
CTTAATGGAGGAGATGCCTATAATCTCGGTAATACAATTAATTTAGGAAAAGATTATTCGCCTGAGCAAATTAAAGAAGCTTTAGATAAAGTTGCTATTGCTCACCCATCTCTTTTCACTATCCTTACAGGTTTTAACAATATCCTTACAATTAAATAATTTTTTATGAGAGAAAAGAAGCGCGTATTTTTTCCAATACTTCTAAAAGTGATTCTATTAGGGGTGATCACTTCTTTTATCGCGAGCACTGTCGCAATTGTTGTTAGTTATAACAACATGATAAAGAAGGCTAAAGATGATTTAGATGTAGCCGCTAATGATGCTTTAGAATACGCAAATCGCTTCTATGATAGTGATAACGTTGATAATGGTCCTAACCTTACATCATTTAAATATGTAAAGGATTACGTTTTGAACTTATACAAAACAATTGATGAAGTTAGAAACACAGAATTAAAAGACAAAGATAGCTTCTTAGAATTCGAAAAAGTCTTTTCTCAAGATCTTCCTTATTTTTATGTAGAAGGAATGTTCATGACTCCTGATTACATGGAATTTAAAAATAATTACACAAACGTATATCAAATATTATTAAATACAGCGTTCTATAGTGAACAATCTGCATACTATGCATTTAAAGATCCAGACAATGAAAATAGATTAATTTTCATAACCGACTCTCGATTAACAGTGTTAAAACGGAAAAACGTATTTTATCATTGTCCTGGCACTCATTATGATATAAAAGAAGATGACAATATCTTTGATATTGATCACTCATATATCAAGGGATATAGATTAAATGGCTTTAATACGAGATTCATTGAGATTAAAGGACTTAATGATTATGGCGACGTTGAAACAGCGGGTTATGCATTTATTGAATATGACGCCAGCAAAGTTGAAGATAGCTATAAGAATATTCTTAAAAACGAAATCTTAATTTTAACTGCGACAAGTTTAGCGGTTATTTTGCTTTACGCTATCCTTTCATATTTGATGTTTGTTAAAAACATTAATAAGTTAAATAAAGTCGCAGTCGATATTTCATCTCAATTAGAGCAAAACAAACCATTTGAATCAATTCATCCAAACATTACTTCTCACGATGAAATGAAGACATTAGGTGATTCGTTCTTAGCGATGGAAAATAAACTAGTCAACTATGTTGAAATTATTAGAAATGATGCGCAAGAAAAAGAAAAAATCAACGCGGAATTATCGATTGCTAGTAAGATTCAATTAGAGTCTCTTCCAGCTTCCTCATATTCTGATTCTAATTGCAAGATTAATGCCTTTATTAAGACCGCTAAAGAGGTTGGTGGAGATTTCTATGATTATTTCTACTTAGATGATAATCGAGTGGTGGTTGCAATATGTGATGTTTCTGGAAAAGGAGTTCCAGCCGCCTTATTTATGATGAAAGGCAAAGAACTCATTAAATCGAATATTAGAAGTGGTTCTTCACTCGAAGAAGCTCTTTATCAAGCAAATAACGCATTATGTAAAGACAATGATGAAAACTTATTCATCACCGCCTTTGTTTCAATTGTTGATCTAAAGAAACATGAAATGATTTATGTTAATGCAGGACACGAGAAGCCATATATTTTATCTAAAGATAAAGTAAATAAACTTGATGGTACATCCAACTTTGTTTTGGGTGGTGTTAATGACTTTGAATATAAAACTGAGAAGATTTCCTTAGATAGTGGAGATCGACTCTTCTTATTTACTGATGGGTTAAACGAGGCTATCAATAGCCAAGAAGAAGAATTCTCTTACGAAAGAGTGGAACAAACTCTTAAAGACAATCTAAATTCTTCGAATGAAGAAATCATTTCAAATATGATTAAGGCTCAGGAAGCATTTGTTAATAGCGAAGAAGTCTTTGATGATGTTACAATGGTGGTCTTCCAAATGAACGACAATAAGTTACATCTTTCCTATGGAAAAGAAGATTTATCAATTATCGAAGAAATCGTTAATAAATTCGAAAGCACATTCCCTTATTTAGGTAATAAAGAGAAGTCAGAAGTTGGAATCATCATCGATGAAATAGTGAATAATATCATTTCTTATTCTGAGAACGATAAATTGGAATTCTCTATTGACTTTGAAATGAAAAATAATGAACTCACAATTGTCTTTATTGATAATGGTAAAAAATTCAATCCACTTAATAAAAAAGATAAATATCTCAGTGGAAATTTAGACGATATCGAAATTGGTGGCCTTGGTATTTCACTAGTAAAATCTTTATCTAAATTCCAAAAATACGAATATAAAGATAAAAAGAATATATTAGTGGTTGTTAAATAAAATTTAAGCCCATATTAATGCGGAATTAGTGAGTGAAAAACACAAATATTCTAACGCGATGAGTGAAACCAACTTTGACTTAGGGCACTTAATTAGAAACAACAAAAATGAAACCTTCCACACTAATACAATGTCCTCAGCAACCTCCTTATTCGAACAAGGTGATTCGTTCGATATGAAATCATTTAAATCGCAGTTCTATAACGTGAATGGTAAACTTGATAACTGGCTAACTCTTGTATATTGTATTTTTACATAATGTAAACAAAAAATGTTACTTTAGGTATTAAAAAGTATAATTTTGAATTGTTCTGTATTGCATGGTCAACTTTTATACGTTAGTATATAAAAAATAACTACATTGTCCATTGTTTAATTTACATTAAAAGCTATGGTCTTTGTAAATCATTAAATATCTTGCAATTGAGGGATTATTTTTAGGTATTGATGTATGAAGAAATCTATTTTTAAAAGTATCGCGCTAGGAATTGGTGGATTATTAAGTCTATCCTTTTTGCTTGGCACAGGTTTAAGCAACCAATTTATCAATAAAAAAGACAATAACAATGCTTTATTAGGAACTAGCGTAAATAATCAATTCATTCATAAAAATTACCTTAACACAGAAGGAACAAAATTGCCTTCTTCAGGAGGTACATTAGCATCAGGTACATATTATCTTGATTCTGATATGACCTTATCAAATTACATAACGGTCGCTACTGGTAAAAGTATTATCATCAACCTTAATGGTTTTACCTTAAGTGCCAAACTTAATTCTGATCATCAACCTATTGCATATGTTAAAGGTGGAACATTGACAATTAATGGCAAAGATGATGTATCCGGAAATATGGGTACATTATGTAATGGTACAGGTTACTATGACGGCAGTTACACTAGAGGTGGTGCGATTGCTGTTTATGCTGATGGAGCAAATAAAGGCAATGTAACAGTCAATGACTGTAACATCACAAATAACGAATGTAATTTCGCAGGTGTAATATTCATATCAAAAGAATGTACTGCTACTTTAAATAATTGTAATGTCTCTAATAGTATAACAAATAATATTTGGGGATACCGTGGCGTTATTTATGCTGAGGATGTTAATGCGACGATAAATATAAACGGCGGTGAGATTTATAATAATAGTGCCGGAGTACTTTTATGGGATGATGGGAATAAAAACGCATCATCATATGGCAATCTGAATGGAGTTTACATCCATGACAACCAGAACTATGGCGTTTCTTTTGGATGTAACGATAATGGCAATCCTGCTTTAACTATAGCTGGTGATACTATTATAATAAACAATTCTACATCAGTAACTTCGGGAGCACGTCCAAATTTACGTATAACTGGTAATAATCAAGCCAAAATTGCTTTCCCATCCGGACTAGGTGATAATGCATCTATTGGTATCAACATGACCGGGACCGAAGGTGTTTTTACTAGTGGATGGTCTACATATATGGGAGAGGCTGATCCTTGTGATTATTTCTTCTCTGATAAAACCGATGTAATGATTGGCAAAAACCCTAGTGGTGAAGTATTAACCGGTGTTCCTAGAACAGTTACTTATATTACTGAGCATGGTACTGCTCCTGATTCAGATACGGTTGCAGATGGTTCCATTATTTATAATGAACCAACTTCTCCAAGCGAAGAAGGCTATGCATTTAAAGGTTGGTACAAAGATTCAAGCTTTGAAAATGCCTGGGATTTTGAAACTGACACTGTAACAGCGGACACAACTTTATACGCCAAATTGGAGGGTATCGATCCAGCTGTTGCTAATGTTATTCAATTGATCAATGATATTGGCGATCTTACTTATGCAGGTGGTGCTAACGATTCCTTAGATGACATAATCGCCGCAAAAACTGCATTTGATGCATTAACTCCAGCCCAACAAGAAAATGTAGTTAATAAAGATGCTTTGGATCACGACATATTAACATATAGACATGTTGATAATGTTGGAGATTTAATTAAAGAAATTCCTGAGCCTAGCGATTCTCAAGAATATTACGATGCTATTGATGCTGCTTTAGTAGCTTATGATGCTTTAACCGAAGAAGAAAAAGCTATTTTAAATGCTAATCTTGATTTCCAATACAAAAAGATACTTGATGATAATGTTGCCGCTAAAGAAGTTATTGAACTCATTGAAGATATTGGCGATATAACTTATAACGGTGGTCAAAACGATTCTAAAGATGACATCATAACTGCTGAAGACGCATATAACAATCTAACTGAAGATCAAAAAATTATCGTCGATAATGCTAATAAAGATGTTTTAGATGATTCTAAAGAATCATATGATAAAGTCGATGAAACAGTTAAATTAATTGAATCAATTGGAAATGTTTCTCATGGTGGAGAAAGTGATTCAAAAGAAGCAATCGACGCTGCTAAAGCCGCTTATGACTCTTTGACACCTGAAGAAATAGCTCTTGTCGCTTCATATAATAACTCTGAAAAAGTATTAGAAGATGATGAAGCTGTTTATGGTGCGATGGAAGCAATTGATTCGATTGGAGACGTTACTTATACCACTGAATGCGAAGAAGCTATCGAACACGCTCAAGAGGTTTATAATTCGTTAACTGAAGACCAAAAAGGGCAACTCGGAAACGGATATAAAAATGTTCTTACTAATGCAGGTAATAAATACGAAACAGTAAAAAAACAAGGTGATATCTTATTCCTCATCCTTATTATTGTTACTTCCTTAACTTTAGTTGGTGGAATCGTATTCTTATGCTTCTTAATAAAAAAGAAAAGAAAAAATGATGATGATCAAGATGGAGATAATTCCAAAGGAAAATCAGTAAAAGTTTATTCCTTAGGTGGACTAGTGACTTCTCTTATCTTAGTTAGTCATTATTTAGGCGCAAAATATATTATCCTTTACGTTTTAGCCTCTTTAGCGATTGCTGTTTGGATAGCTTGTTTAATCATAGCCTTAACTATTAAAAGAAAGAAGGAAGAAGAAATTAAACCTCAACAAGTTAAAGAAACTAAGATGCAAGAAAATAATGAAGATGAAGAAGAAGTGGAAACTATCACTGATGAAAAAGGAAATATCTTCCAAATTAGATTTATCAAATCTTTCACTGCTAAACTTATTCAATCTCCTAACGAAAGCAAAAAATATTACGAAGAACTCAAAAATGAGGTTCTCTCCTATAAGGGAACACATTCTAGAATTTCGTGGCATTTCGATAGTGTAAACGCTGGAAGGAATTATGTTCTTAAATTTGCTATTAGAGGAAAGACATTGTGTGTCTATCTCCCTCTTGATAGTGAGAAATTGGAAGATAAATATAAAGTTGAAAAAGCAGAATCTAAACGCTACGAAGATGTTCCATGTTTATATCGAATTAAAAATGATCGAAGATGTGGTTATGCGAAAGATTTAATTGCTATGGTGGCCTCTAATCTAGGCTTAGAAAAAGGTGAAGAGCAACATGAAATATATTCTAATCTTCCATATGAACCTAATAAACCACTTGTCGCTAGAGGTTTAATCAAAGAACTTAAAGTTAAAGTAAATAAACCTGCTGAGGGTCCTGTTGTCTTAGAAAGCAAAGTCAACTCTGAAGGCGATGAAGTAGTATTAACTAAAGATAGCAGTGGTAACTTATTTGAAATCAGATACATTAAATCGTTCACTGCTAAGTTATCTCAAAGCGAGGCCGAAGTTAAAGATTATTACACAATCTTAAAGAATTATGTTCTCTCTTATAAAGGAGTCCATTCTCGAATTAGCTGGCACTATGATGCAATTAATGTTAGCAGAGACTACATATTAAAATTTGCGATTAGAGGCAAAACGTTGTGTGTCTATTACGCCTTAGATGCTTCTAAATTAGACAAGAAATATAAAGTTGAAGAGGCTAAAGGAAATAGATATATCGAAGTTCCGTGCTTATATCGAATTAAAAACGATCGTAGATGTCAGTACGCTAAAGAACTCGTTGATCTATTAATGAAAGAACATGGATTAAATCAAGGTGATGTCCCTAATGAAGATTACCGAATCAAAAAGGAATCCACAAAAGCGTTACTTGATAAAGGTTTAATTAAGGAAGTTAAATCTAAAATCCATGATAAAAAAGTGATCGAACATTATGAATCGATTACAGTAAGTAAGGCTGATGAAGTGATGTCTGATGAAAAAGCCGAATCTTATATTGAAGAAGTTAAAGCAAACAAACATAAAGAAGGTAGTAAAGCAATCATCAATATTGATACTTTATCAGAGCATTATAATAATGGTGATGAAGTTACTCTTGATTCGTTAATTGAAAAAGGATTGGTGCCTTCAAAAGTCGGCCACATTAAAGTTCTTGCTAGAGGAGAGTTAGACAAGAAATTGCATGTTGCCGCCAATGAGTATTCATTACAAGCCATTAAGATGATTGTCTTAGTGGGCGGTACTGTTAAAAAGATCAAATAAGAATTATAGATAAATTAATTGAAAGGAGAATATGATCATGTTCGGTTTAAAAAGCAAAAAATTATCTATTTTAGAAAAGGTATTTGGATGTGTTTTCCTAGTGTTAACGCTCGCCTATTTTGTTTTACTTGCCTTTGGCAAATGGATGTTCGCTACCAATAGTGTTTTCTATCGTAGTTTGAATATTTTCTCTGGAGCGAGTGACCCAAATGTCTTTATTAGAATCCTCAGCTATTCATTCTTTATCTTTGGAAGTAGCTATATCGTAAGATTACTACTTACCTTATGCTTACCATTATTAAAGAAAACGAGAGGATTATTAACCATTTTGATTTCGGTGATTAAATACGCAGCTGTCTTATTATGGTTATTCTTTGTCTTATCTAGCTTTGGAGTTGATACCACTGTCATTTTAGCGGGTATTGGCATTCTCTCATTAATTGTTGGACTTGCTATTCAACCATTGCTCGCCGATATCATCGCTGGTTTATTTATTGTCTTTGAGGACGTTTTCCATGTTGGTGATGTCATCGTTGCAGATGGCTTTAGAGGACAAGTTAAAGAAATCGGCATGAGACATACTCAACTTGTTGATGCTGGAGGCAATGTTAAAGTCATCAACAACTCCGATATCCGTTCAATGGTCAACTTAACTGATCAACTTTCTGTTGTTGCAGTGGATATGTCTATTGAATATGGCGAATCTCTCGAAAGAGTTGAAGCTATCATTGCTCAAAACATTGATAAGATTAAAGAAGCTATCCCAGCTATCGTTGAAGGTCCTTGGTATAAAGGTGTTTCTGCTTTAGCAGATTCATCAGTCAATTTAAAATTCTTTGCCAAGTGTGAGGAAGATGACAGATTCCAAGTTGAAAGAGATTTAAATAGACAATTCAAATTATTATTTGATAAGAACAATATCAATATTCCATTCCCACAAGTGGTGGTTAATAAACCAGTGAATTTTGAAGAAGCAACTGCAAAAGATAAGAAAATTGCCGAAGAATTTGTTAATAGACAAAAAGAAACTTCTAGTGGAATTGAAGAAAACAATAACAACGTTAAATAAATATGGATTTTGAAAAGAACAATTTGCATCTTAATAACGATTACGATAATTACAAAACTGATGAAATAAACAAGATTCAGCAAGGTAATGAAAGTTTTCGTATTAGTCACGAATCCTTCTCTTCTAAAGAAAAATATGACGAATCCAAAGAAATAAATGATTTCTCTAGTAATACTAGAAATAAACCTCTTAAACAAGAAAGACGTAATTCAAAACAAACCTCTAATGCTTCAAGCGCTGCTAGTAGTGGAAGCGCTTCAATTAGTGTTGGAGCAGCTTCAATTGCTCTTCCTTCTGTTGTGATTGGTTTAGTAGGAGCGGTTGCGGTTATTGGAGTCTCTTCTGGACTTATTCAAATACCACCTTCTAATCATGTCTCACTATTCATGAGCAGAAGTACTGAATTAGGATTTGAAATTGATCGAGACCCAAATAAATCATATGTTATGTATTTGACTAATGAAGAATATTCATATTCTGAAGCTGTTGATTTCATTGATCAAGTCGTCTTTAAAGATTTAATCCCTAACACCGTTTACGATTTAGCCGTTTACGAAACGAGTGTAGATCCAAATGAACTCGTATATGCTGGAAATTATTTAACCCCGGCTTATGATCAATATTCTTCTTCGATTACTAACGCTACTATAGAAGGAGATAGTTTAACCTTTGATGTTAATTATGAAGGAAACAATATCGATTTCGTCACAATTATAGTCTATGGAGATAATAACCAAGTTATTTATAAATATGAAGGTTCTCCAATAGATGCAGTAACTGTAAACGCTGCTGGATATGAAAGTGTAACTTGCTCTATTGCAATAAATGGACAAATGACTCATTTTGAGCAGCTATTTACAAGTCAAGAAATCATTCATGTCACTAGCGTTTCTTTAGATCAATCATCATTAGAACTTTCTGTTGGCGATACTTATGAATTTGTAGCAACAGTTCTTCCTGAAAACGCAACAAATAAAGAAGTGATTTGGTCTAGTAACAATAGCAGTGTTGTTAGTGTTGATAACGGAGTCATTAATGCACTTAATGAAGGAAAGGCTACTATAACTGTTAAATCTAAAGATGGATATAAATCATCCAGTGCTGAAATAACAGTGGTTAAAAAACCTTCTGTTGTTCATGTCACTAGCGTTTCATTAAATGAAACCACATTAAATATGGAGACTGGAGATCGTTACACATTACTGGCGACAGTTTTACCAAGTAACGCTAGCGATAAATCAGTCAATTGGAGTAGCAATAACGATTCAGTTGCCACTGTTGATAGCAAAGGTAAAATCACTGCTGTTAGTGCAGGACAAGTTATCATTACAGCAACTACTACTGATGGTGGTTTAACCGCTTCATGCACGGTTAGTATTACTCAAAAAATAGTCCCAGCTACTGGTATAAAACTCAATTATAGCGAATTAGAACTAAGTGTTGGTGGTAGTGAAAGCTTAGTTGCTACTGTCTTACCAACTAACGCGACCAATAAAGAGGTTATTTGGTCATCCACTAATGAAGCTGTAGTCACAGTTGACGAAAATGGATTAGTTAGCGCCGTTGGCACAGGTGATGCCATCATTGTTGTTAAAACAGTCGATGGTGGTTATCAAGGTTTCTGTACTATAACAGTAATTTGATAATAGCGAATTATGCTATTCAAGGTGATGTTATTCATCACCTTTTTTAAATAAATTGAAATTAAAAAAACACGTATTTTCATTTACGTGTCTTGACATCAATCGTGTCTTCAATTGTCGGCACCCTAATATGTTTTAAGGTCCAATTGTCCGTACACGAATTTTCTCTCATAAAAAAAGAGGATATTGTTTATCCCCTAGTTGATATAGATTCCATACTTCAGAAGGTGTTTTGTCTTCCTGATTAGGTATGGTTCCGTTTGAATCAGGATGTCATCATCCATAGAAGTAATGGTGGAAATATCGCCAGCCTTTCCAAGGACAAAAGTGATACAACTTACCTATTGAAATAGATTCCAAAGTCAACGTTGTATAACTGTGCTCTTTTACTATTTAATACTTAGTCTAAATTCATCGATTGGGATGTTATCTAACC
>CAMOSZ010000104.1:0-12033 GCA_946625285.1 uncultured Caryophanales bacterium
ACGCTTCAATCATTGGAACAGTATTAGTTCTTTCACTAATTTTTCTTAATGTTGAAGTTAATTGAGTAACCATACGGTCATAAAGGATACCTCTATATCTACTTGATTCTTCAATAATTGGAGGCACAACTTCTGGGATAATATCTCTCATCGATGGAGAAATAAATTCATAGTTAAGTGAAGTAGCACCATGAGCGCACTTCAAGATATATGTTGTTTCATTTGGAAAGACTTTAGATAAACGGTCTGCTAAGCCAACTTCAAAGCCAAATGTTCCAGGGGTTCCTGACATTCTTGAATATTTGTCTGCTCTCACAATACTAAAATCTGGAATCATTTCAGTGGAATATCCAGAAATCAAAACATTGCTATATCCAGTTTCAATTTCACTAATCTTATCTTCATCTAAAGAATTATGGAGATATTGGAAATGTCCAACACCAGCAGCGTTACTTTGTCCTGCCATAACAATAACTCTTGAGTTACCTTTTGGAACAAATCCATTCACTGGAAGATAGACAACATTGATAATTATGTCTTCTTTAACTAAACAGCTATTTAGACGATTATATGATTCATCATACACTTTGAATGTATATCCATCTTTTTCAAACATTGAATAGTCTAAATATGTGTTATAGTCCACATCTATTACTAAGTTTGGTAAATCAATACCGGTGAAATTGACCATAACTTTACATTTGTCACTTGCAACATAGTCTAGATAGATGTCTTCGGTAACAACATCGTGGTCAAAATCCCAAGTAACGTTGCCATTTCTCCATTCACCATTTCCGGTGGAAGCTGGTTTTTCTAATAATGAACCACTTTCCACCATTTTGATGACATTAGGTTCACCTTGTCTTCTAAATGTTACTTTCACTAATCCGGTGTAAGAATCAGGATTAGTTTCTCCAGGAACAAATCCAGTATCTTCGTCACCTAATAAAATGTTACGAATGTTTTGACATTCTTCATGAGTGACTCCTGCTTTATTAACTAAATAATCTTCCATCTTCTCTGAAAGGTTTTCTCCAGAGAATGAATTAATATAGTCTCTAATAGAGAGGTATCGATTATAAAAATCTAATGTGCCTTTATTGTGCGCACCACTAACGGAGAATAAAGATAAACAGAATTCTTTTAACGCTGCTTCTTCACTCACTCCACAAAGAAGGTCTAAACAAATGCCTAACCATCCTGTTCTGTCTCTACCGATTGAACAGTGAAAATAAACCGGATAATTATTTTTATTAGCGAAAACTTTAACTGCTTGGCCAAAGCTTTCTACTAATGATCCTTCACCAAAATAATTGATGCCTGAATTATTATTACTAATCGCATAAGGTGCAGAATGGTGATGATAATTTGAAGTTGGTAAATGTAAGAAGTTTTCAATTCCTTCCCCACTACCTCTAAGGTCTACCTCAGATTTAATACCAAGATTGTTAAGGAATTCTTCTTTACCTGCATCAGTAATAGCTTCTAAGCCCATTCCACGATAAACAAGTCCTTCTTTCATTCTCTTTCCATTTAAGCCAACATTTCCACCTAAATCTCTAGTGTTAGATACACCATCAATATAGATTGTTCTTGGCAGATTAGCGGTTGAGAAATTAAAGACATCAGAATAAACCACTGAATCATCGTTTTTAGTGGCAATCACTTGCCAGTAATAATCTGTTCCAGTATATGGGTTAGTTAAAGAAACAAAGTTAGTTGAACCAGGCACTTCATATTCTCTTTCAATTGTGGAGAATGATTTATCTTGAGAGACTATTACTTTGTAATTTTTCGCATTAAATTTAGATTCCCAAGATAAGACGTTGTTAGTTGGATGGAATAAGTCAAATTTATCAAAGATGTTTCGACGATATTCAACATCCGAATCAGTTTGACCCATGTGATTTGTCCAAGAGAATAAAGTACTGTTATAAGATGTCAATTCTCCAATCTCATCAGCTCTACTTTGATAATTATGAAGAAGATCATCCATTCCCATGAATTGACTTAATGCATCAGGAAGAACTGAAATAGTTTCTCCTTTACCTGGTTTAGTCACAACGATATCTGAAGTTAATACTTGAGGATTATCTTGAGCGTGTGACTTAAGCGCAATAACGCTAGAAGAGAGGACTCCTGCAACTAACGCGAAAGATGAAAACAATATAAGAGCGGCCATTTTTTTGCTTTTCATATTATTTTTCCTCCTTTCTTCTTAAACCAAGTAGCACTAATAAGGCACCTGCAGAAATAAATAGCAACAATGAGGTAGTAGCAATATTACCTCCACATCCATTTTTAGAAGATGGAGCTACATATTTAATAATTAATTCTCCGTATTGAACTTCAATATATTCATCGCCTTCTTTAACAAAGTATTTATGGCATTCTGAACATTCATAATGTTCTTTAACTCCATCTTTTTCTGGAGTTGGATTAACTTGTTCAACGAAAACATAGGTGTGAGGTTTTGTAGAAATACTCACAATCTTTGTTTGGGCAGAGAATCTAATATCATCAAACTTCACTGAATAGGAAATTTGTCCTTCTTCAGTGCAAGTTGCTTCTTTAATAACTAATTTTGTCGCGGTTTTTGTTTCGCTAAATTCTTCATGACAATGTGAGCATGTTAGAGTGGCTGTACACTCATAATCATCACCAACTTGTTTCCAAGTATATGTAGGGTTTTGATAATCATGTCCAGTTGCAGGAATAATAATTGTGTCTAAGACAATAGTTGCTTCTATATCACCATAATAAACACCTGGCTCATTTTCACATGTCCAATATTCAACATTACCATCTTGTTCACAAGTAGCTTCCACTCTATCGTGATGAGTCAACTCGTGTGGTTTTTTAGGAATAAACCAATTCTCTAATTCAACTTCGCCGTTTTCATCAGCAAAATGTTTATGACAATTCTCGCAGTAATAGCAATCTACATTGCCTAGTTCGCTACATGTTGAATCTTTATATTCTAGGTGAACAATTTTGTGACCTGTGTGATGAATAATTGCGTCTTCAATTAATTCATTACCACTTGAATCTGCAAAATAGCAATTAGGGTAGACTGGTGTATACCAATAAGCAACATTTCCATCTTCGGTACAAGTTGCTTCTTTAGCTTCTACGTAACTATAAAGAATGGTGTACGTAACAGTAATCGTGACATCTTCAGTTACAGTCAAAGAAGAAATTACCACGTCATTAAGTTTGACTTCAAAAAGCGCACCATCTAATTCAAATAAATCAAATGGAAGTTCTTTGTTTTTTGATAAGTAGTACGTATCGGTATTACGTTCAATGCCTTCATAGTTAACAGTAACTGTGTAACGATGAGGAGTTTCAATATATTTAGAAGTTAAGTGCATCGAGGATTCAACAACATCATTTTCAAAATCCCACTTATAACTGCCTAAATACCATCCTTCAAAAATATAATCTATCTCACCAACTGTGTAAGTTATTGGATTAGTAGGTGCAGTTAATTTAGAACCAACCGCTACTTCAATTGGATCACCATCGTCAAAGTAGACTTCAACCATAGAAACATGGCCGTGTACATTAATTGCTATTGTCTTAGTTATTGTTTGATAGCCATCAGCTTCTAACTTAATAGTTAGTGTCCAATTTCCAGCGTTATATTTGTTATCAGTAACTGCTCCTTCATCATAGATGAATTCAAGGTCCATAAAAGTGATGTTTTCATCATAAATATTAAAGACATCAATAACTCCAGCAAAGTTATAAACAGAATCGCCTTCCATGAAATCATAAGTAGAAGATCCTCCATTAATTACTGAAGTGTTGTATTGTTGTAGTTCTTTATAAACATCTATTGTTAGTTCGTTTGATGTGTCTATCACATATAGATGAGAAGGATTCTTTTTAACGCTATAGGTATAGTTGAGCACCATTAAGTGATTAATTGCAGCCTTAAAGGTCGTTGAATTAGATGAACAAACAATTTCAAATTCAAATGTGTAATCAGTCTCTTTTGCAAAAGCAAAACCACTGAATTGTTGAACCATTTTGTTGTTATCATCCATATCAAGAAGTTGGATTACTCCACTAGATGGGAAAATAGCAACTAGAGAGTTATATAATCCACTAAGGTGGAATGCGTTAGCACCATTAGAAAGATCAATATTGCCTGTATTAACACTAAAAGCAATTTGAGCACCACTAGCAGGCATTGGATTAAAGATCGCGTGTCCTGTAGTGCCAACCTTATGTGGTAATGTAACTTCTTCAAATAAGTAGTCATTTAAATCAACTGGGTTATCAACTTTGAATTCAGATGAATTATTCACAATCCAGCAATCACCAACAAATTTAATAGTGACTTCGCTTAAGCGCACATCCATAAATTCTGTTTTATTATCGATATGAAGAGTTGGGACCATATTGTTTTTGTTCATTAGTAGAATATCTACTGGATAAACAACATATAAATAGTTATTCCCATGGTCATATCCAACTTTGGTTTTGCTATAGTATTCACGAATTTTATAGATAGGGAGTCCGTTGATAGTTAAATGTTGTCCGATATCATATCCTTCTGCTGCGCGATTAGTTGTTTCAGCAGTGTGGCTATTTGCTAAATAGTCAGTGTCAAAATCTAAAAGTAATTGTCGATAGTTAGAGTCATTTGGATATTCCCTGTTGTTCCAACCATATATATTAATTTGCTTAAAGTTAACAACTGGCTTCTCGAAGTATTCACTATAATTTGATCTAACGTAAGCACTATGTTCTTCAGAAACACCTTTAGAGATTGTCGTTGCTCCTTGAACGAATTTCTTTTTCTCTCCACCATTAACGCAATAATCATATGAAGGGAATTCACATCCCTCTAGAACTTTTACGTATTTGTATTTAGCGACAGAAACATTTTCTTCTTCAGTTGAAGATTGGCTATGTTTTAAACCAAACCTAAATGTTCCATTTTTAAAGAAATAGTTTATATGAGAAGCATTGTAGATATTGCTAAATGGAACATATGTCTCATTGTCATTAGATATTTCAATATGAGTGAGGAAGTTATAATCACTGGCATGGAAATTAGGGGCATTCAACGTAACTAAATGGTCAGCTTCTGCCATGGTAGTATAATCGTTAGTAGATAAAGTGAAATAGAAGTAAGCATCTACTCCATTTTTATAGGCATCACATTGATACGCTAACGCTTTAGTGTTTGTAATCGTCCATTCTCCATCCGCTCTAGCTCTTACTAGCGGTTTTTCTTTGAAAGAAACCGCGGATAAAGCAAAAGCAGCAAGGAATAATGATGCGACAAAAATTTTACTTGTTTTTTTCATGTCCAGCACCCCTACTTTTGAGAATAAATAACATTGATATAAGCGTCTCGATAGACCTCAAATCTTGTGACTTCTCTTCCTTCATCAGAGATTGCCATCATGTTATATCCTTCTAATTCATATCTACTCATTGAAATTATTTCACCAGAATATTTTCTAAGTATTTCATCTTCTCTAGTAGCACCAACAAAGTGGATAGTAATCACATATTGTGTTGTGAAATCCGCATAAATATATGTGGTGTTATTTATTGCATTAGCAAAGTCAAATGTTTCTCCATTAGAGAACCAGGCAAACGAAGCATCTAACTCATAAGGAGCAAAGATTTTACTTCCTTTATTGACCATCATAGCGATATCTTGATGACCAACCGCTTTAATATTTACATAAGCTTTGCCTTCATAATTATTAATAGGTTTAAAACTCTTTTGTCCGTGTTCAATACTAGTTTTTCCAGACCAAATATCTCTAATTGTTTGAATCTCTTCTTCGGTAAGGCCAACAGATTGAGTGCTACTTTGTTTTAAGAAGTTTTCAGCACCGACATTAACACTCTTTTCAACGCCACTATAGTCTTCTAAAGTTTGAAGAGTTTGGTTAACGATATTGAAGTTCATATCAGTTAAAGTCTTTTGATAAGACGCAACTACTGACCACATCGAAGTATAGTAATCATGAATAATATATTCTTTTGAAGCTCCACATAATGCTTGAAGTAAGATAGCAAGCGTACCAGTTCTATCTCTACCAATTGCACAGTGGAAATAGACAGGATAATTATTTGCATTAGCAAACACTCTAACTGCATCAACTGTCTTTGCTCGATTTTGAGGAGCTAAGTCGTTTGTGTACATTTGTAATGTTTTTAAATAGTAATTTGATAATCCTGCTGGATTTTCTAATCCTTCATTAAGATTTCTTAAATCTAAATCAGTTTGAATATCTAATTGATGTAAAGCAGGAAGAGATTCACTAGTTGTGTAATCTAGGCATCCTCCTCTAAAGATAAGGCCTTGTTTCATCTCACCATATAAACCAGTAAAACCACCAACATCACGGGAATTAGAAACATTTGGAATTTCTATTGTGCGTTTATGGTTACCGCTATAGAAATCAAAGATTTGGGATTTTATTACTCCGTTATTCGTATTAGCGGTTACTTGCCAATAATAGTGAGTGTTAGCAAATGGATTTTCCATTTTATAGCACGCTTCAGTTAATCCCTTTGCCTCATATAAGGCATTAGTCATTTCAGCATCTAAAGCAACAGTCACATCATATGAATTAACAGAGACATTAGATTTCCAACTCAAGACATTATTAACAGGTTTAAAATCATCCCATTTAGCGAACAATTCACGACAATAGTCATAGTTCTTGGAATTAGAAGCGTATGAAGTAATATCGTTATTCATTTCATATAAAGATCTGAGTGTTTCAAAATCAGTTTCGTTATTGTCCCAATATTGAAGCATATCATCGTTAATAAAATTAACGGTCTCACCATTAAAATGAGAAAGAGGGATAATTGTATCAACATCAAGATTAATAACGTCATCTGCGTAAGAGACATTAAAAGACTTATTAAAACTAAAATTAGTGAAAAGCATTCCCGTTAAAAGAACAGGAGCAAATAACTTTTTATTCATGTTTATATCCTCCTTTCTTTTTAAGAACAGTCAGTAAGATAAAAGCGGTTCCTGAAAGGATTGATAATATCATTGTCGTAGTCGCGATATTACCGCCACAACCATTACTAGTAGGGGTGACTGGAGGATTAAGTGAAGTATAGACTAGTCTCACAATCATGTCAGATGAGACAGTGAATGAATCAGTTTCTTCATTATTCACATACGCTTTAAGCGTGTAACCATCTTTCATAAAGATTTCTACATTAACGCGTGTATCGTGTACGAAGAAAAGTGAATAAGAATTAAGACCATCTATTCCTTCAACAACAAAAGTCACCATATGTTCTTCTACGACTTCTTGAAATCTACTTGTCAGATTCATATCGCAAGAAATATAGTCTTTTTCAAAATCCCAAAGACGATCGTTATAATACCAGCCTAAGAAGCGATATCCTTCTTTTGTTGGACTAACGATTGGGGCGATTAAATCTCCAACTCGATATGTGGTTGGATTTTTATTATCAAATGTTACTGTAACATCTAACTTATCAGTGACAATTACAGTTGCCTTAATTTTAGCGGTGTTATTTGAACGGTCAGAAGAGCTCATAACTACTATCCAAGTTCCCTTGTTCATTTTGTTATTAGTAATCGCTTCATTTGGCCAAGAAACTGTTATCATCTTTGATAAGTCACCATCAACCGCATCAATTGATAAACATTTATTTTTAAAATCAATTACTTCACTACCAACAAGAACTCCATACACTGATTTTCCTGAGTAAGTAAGAATTGGCTTTTTAATATCAACATTAAATGATGCGTTTCTAAATGAAGCAACACCACTAACTAAGTCAATAGAGAAGTGACTATTAGGATTAGAGATATCTATGTCATTAATCAAAATATAAATAATGTCATCAACTGCGACATAGAAGTTAACTTTGTTATTAACTTTTCTTGTGTAGATAAATAACATATACCAATCATCAAACACAAAATGAGAAATCTTCGCAGTTTCAACTACTACATTCGCATTAGAAACACTTATTTCATCGCCATTAAATGTGACTTTAATATTTCCTAATAAAGAAATAGAGAACACATTGTCATTGGATTCAATTTTGTAATTCATATAAAGACCAAAAGTATCTAAGGATAGCTCTTTGTCTCCAGAAACACTGCTATTCTCCTTAGTAAGTGTTACTTCTTGTTTATTAAATACGTCTGAGAATGAGAAAGCACGATCATATTCATCTTCACTTGTGGTTGCTGGTTTAGTTTCAACCCATTCACCATCACTAAGATATAAAGTAACTTCTCCTAATAAAGCATCATAGAACTCAGTGTCTGCTTCAATATGTAAAGTTACTACTTTATAGCCGTTACTTGGGAATAAGCATGTAATAGGTAAGTTAATATGGAAGTAGCATTTTCCGTGAGTGTAAGTAACCGCTGCATCATCAAATTCATATAAAGAAACGCCATTAATTGTGATTTTCTTACCACAATCAGAGTATCTATTTACTAAGTTTGAACTATCAGCAATTCCATTAACCCTTAATGAATCAGTAACGTTACCAAATTGGAAAATAGATTCATTATGACCTGCATCTGCAGATACATTATTCCATCCAGCAGCAACGCCAGAAAACGCAAATCTAGTTAATGTTGATTTATCTCTTATTTGCATCCAACAACTTGGTTGGCCGAGGACTCCTCTAAATTCAAAACTGCATTTAGGAAGAACAACTTCAGAGAAACGTAACCCCTCTTCAATGTTAATAGTAGGAATCTCATAAACATCCTTATTAGATAAAGATGCATCAGTGACATAAATGAAAATGTAATGGTTTTGATAGATATAACACTTAGAGTCAGGAACATCGATGATGTTCACTCCATTGATTTTAATTTTATAGTCAGCGTTATAGCCAATCCCTATAACTCCACGACCAGTCATGTTGTCTGGTCCAATAATGTTAGTTGGATCAGTTAAAGATTTTCCTTGTTGCTTAAATCCTAAAAGGACACAATATCCATCTCTAGGGGCACCATTAGCTTCTCTTTCTCCAGACCACCAATCATTTGTCGCGTAGAATGAATAATCAGTGTTATTCCAAACAATACTATCGTATTCACCTTGGGTCTTACTAATAGGAGAAGGATTAATTTCCCATTTGTTTGCTTCACCTAAGAAACCTCTAAATTCAAATTTAGTTCCTACTGTACGATAGGCGCCATCTATTGACATGCCTTCTCTTACTTCAATAGTTAAAAAGTCATAACTATCTGAGAAAGTAATGCTTGAATAAGGCACATAAATAAAGAATCCGTTCGTTGGATAACAATAGATAATTGTTCCAGTAACATTTTTACTTGGGATTCCGTTAATTAAGATATAGTCACCAACATTGCAGCCAGCAATGCTAGAAGTTAAAAGATTTTCGTCATAATGATATGAGGCTGAAATGTTTGACTTATAAAGTGGTAATAAGCAATATCCTTCTTGAGGTATATTTCCGCTCTTATTTGGAACCCAATCTTGTCCCATACCACTAGAGTAATCAACGTTGTTCCAGCTAATGCTACTAACGTCCACTAATGTATCCGCGTAAGTAGCTTCTATTGGATTACTGTTTTTTGAAGTATGACCAAAAAACACGATACCCATGGTAATAAATAGAGACAAAGCAAGTCCAAAAATCCTTTTTTTAGCCATATTATGACCTCAGCTTAGAATATTCATTTTCTTTATATTTTTAGTTTATGCCTAATATTATTTAAAAATAATTATTATTTTATTACAAAATATCAATTTTTTGACATTTCGATTGATTATCATAAAAGCGAGTAGAAATCCACTCGCTTAATATGACGTTCTTAGCAATTATTCTTCTCTTCTTTTCTTAATGATTTTAGCGGAGATAAGTCCAATCACTAATGAAGTTGAGATAACAATTGAGATGATGATTAATTGGTTAGATTGCTCTTTGAAGAACAATGTATTATTTGATGAAGCGGTTAAAGCGCCAGTATTTGCATCGAAGTTAATAACTTCACCATTAGCAGCAGCCCAAGCCATCATTCTAGCCTTTAAGTTTGCATAATTTGCATTAGTGGCAAATGCAACTCTTTGACTATTAGTTAAGTAAGTATTAAAGAATGCTTTTGTAGCTGCATACTTAGTTAAGCACGCGCCTGTTTCTCTATTATCATCAAAAGATACTGTTTTGGAATCAAGTTTGTTAACACCAAATCTATTTAAGGCGGTATTAACTACATCAACATCAGTATATGTAACTGGATCAGTTGTGTTTTGATAATGAGTTAAGACTTCAACTCTACCAATATCGCCTTCATCATATGTTGTATTTTTGGCATAACGAGTAATGCCATCAATAACTACTTCATGACGTAATGTTTCTGCATCAAGGACAATTGAATAGAATTCAACAGTGTGAGTTACATCTTTTGTAAATGTAATACTATATTTTGTTTCAACTTCTTTGTTGTCATGTAAAAGAGTAACATATCCATCAGCAGCTGAATTTGTTCCAAGTCTAATTGTGTAATGAGGATCAGCAAAATTAGAACATGCACTGAAATCAATTACTATACCAGTTCCATTTGGAGCATTTACTCCAAATTTAAGTCCGATAGAATGTGCACCAAATGGTGACATATTATTTACAGGTATACTTGTTGTTGCTGCAGTGTATTGAGTTGGTGAAACAAAGTTATGATTAACATCTGAAAGTGTTGCTAGACCATAGTCAGGACGTGTAGTAACACGGACATAATCAAGATAAACATTAATCCACGCGGATGTTCTGAAGAATAATTGGAAAGACTTTAAGAAGCCATTCTCATCCGCGAAAGTGTTGAATGAAGTATTGGAAATGAATTTATCACCAGTTAATGAATAGGAAACCCATTCGTTTCTTGTTGGGAGCAAACTAAAACCTGCTGAGTTTTCATTAATCACAATGCCAGCTCCATCTTTTCTTATACGGAAGTCTGCTTGAGTTAAGGATGAAGAAGAGTCAGCGGTATATAATCTAAAATCAATTGAAACAATATCGCTTGCAATGATATAACTGCCAGAAAAATCAAGCGTTACTATAGTATTTTGTCCATTAATTCTTAATATAGCGCCTTCATTGCCTGCTGCAACCGCTTGTGCTTCCGTGGAAGATAGCACTGTCAAGGTCGTTCCTGTTCCAGCAGCATAGCTGAATTGCCCATTATTAGTGAACTCATCAATATCTGATTGAGCGTTAGAAGCACTAGCTTCGACATATTGTTTGTTGTTTTGTTTTGCGACCATTGCTATTCCACCGATAAGCAATGCAAAACTAGAGATGACACCAAAAAACTTTGAAATCTTTTTCATATAGTATCTCCTTATAAATCTAATCTTATTTTATATTCACATGTGCACAGCCAAATTATTAGTTTTTTATAGAAAATATCATTTTTTAATACTTATTTGATATGTCTTTGCAAAGCAAAGGACAAATTATTTCTTTCGAAAACATATACATTTTATTTTTATTAGATTCAGCAACAAAAAACACTCTCATCAATAGCGAGATCGATTTGAGAGTGTTTAGTTATTTTGTTAATTATTTGATGTTAACATCGCCATCAGTACAGTGCACTACTGTTACAGGAATGTCATCATACCAGTGGTAGGTGTTACCTTGATTAATACTATTCCATTGTGCAGTCGTACCTAAATAGTTAACAGTAGATAAACTTGAGCAATCGTCAAATATGGAATGTTCTAACATGTTTTGATAGAACCTTGATCCACTATCATAATAATTCATAGTTACTGGCAATGTAATGCTTGCTAGTTTATTGCAACTTGTGAATAGTGAATAACGGTAAACCATGGTGGTATCATCACCAAAGACAACGTTTGTTAGGCTGTAACAATTCACAAATACTTTTGGGCCAAAATCAACTGTTCCAGTATGAGAATAGATACTCACTTCTGTTAAACCTGATTGAGTGAATGCACCTTCACCAATTACATTAGCGTATAACTCAATTGCACTAGTACTACCTAA
>CAMOSZ010000105.1:0-2682 GCA_946625285.1 uncultured Caryophanales bacterium
AGAAGGATTGGTATTCCACCGAAGACCATAAACATTATGGCAGGCATTTTAGTAGCCTCGCTATCAACCGGGATTATTATTCCAACCAGAATAAGAAATCCAACTGTGAAGAATATCGCTCCAAAGAATAAGAGAGTAATTGTTTTGACGATGTTATCGATAATAAGCCATCTTACTTTATTTGGTCGAGTAACGAGTTCAATAGTCTCGTTAGGTGCAAGCATGGCTTGGATATCTTTGATATCAATATTATCCATAACTTATTTATTACCACTCATTAAGCCATTAATGAATGGAACTTCAATTGTGGCGTCTAATCTTGGGAATAGTGGATCACCTTTGACGACTTGATGATTATCAAGAAGTTTTGGATTAGAGATATTTTCATATTTTCTTTCTTCTTCAGATAATCCTAAGGCATCAAACGCTTTATCAGCGGCAGTAACTAAGACTGGGTGATAAAGTCTACTAGCAACGTAGATTGCGTAGGCAAGGTGATTCATAACGCTTGCTAATTGATCTTTGTTTGCTTCATCTTTCGCTAATGCCCAAGGCATTGTTTCGTCGATGTATTTATTTGCTCTATTAACGAGCTCGTTTACATATGTAATAGCTTCGGTGATTCTTAAGTCATCCATTGCGTTTTCATAATTTGCAATAGTGGTCGTAATAACACTTTCAAGGCTACCATCAAATTCAGTAACTTGACCTTTATATTCTGGAATTGTTCCACCAAAATATTTGCTCATCATTCCAATGGTTCTATTTAATAAGTTTCCATAGGAATTGGCTAAGTCAGCGTTAATTCTTTCAACAAATTGTTCTGGAGAGAAGCTTCCATCACTTCCAAAGTTAACTTCTCTAGTTAGATAATATCTAACAGCATCAACTCCATATTTTTCCACGAGTGGATATGGATCGACGACATTACCTTTTGATTTAGACATTTTGCTATCTTTCATCATAAGTAATCCATGAACGAATTCACGGTCTGGCTTTCTTAAACCAAGTGATTCAAGGAACATTGGCCAATAAATCGCGTGGAAACGTGTGATGTCAGCGCCTAAGATATGGATGATTTCAGTATTTTCATCTTCCCAGTACTTTTTATAAAGTTCTGGATTATCACTACCGTAACCTAACGCGGAGATGTAGTTAGTTAATGCATCTAACCAAACATAGACAACGTGTTTATTATTTTCTCTAACAGGGATTCCCCAAGAGAACGAAGTTCTAGAAACACATAAATCCTCTAAGCCTGGTTTAATGAATGTATTAATCATTTCATTCTTACGACTTTCAGGAGTTAAGAAGCGTGGATTCTCATCATAGAACTTAAGAAGAGAATCAACATATTTACTTGTCTTAAAGAAGTAAGCTTCTTCTTCTGCTTTTTCTACTGGTCGACCACAGTCAGGGCAGATATGTTCTTTTCCAACTTGTGTATCAGTCCAGAAAGCTTCACAGAAGCGACAATACCAACCTTCATATTTACCAAGGTAGATATCTCCTTTTTCTAGCATCTTACTAAATGCGTCTTGAACAACTTTAATGTGTCTATCTTGTGTAGTTCTAATAAAGTCGTCGTTAGTGATTTTTAATAAATCCCAAAGTTTGTAGAATCCTTCAACAATATTATCAACAAATTGTTGAGGAGTAACTCCAGCTGCTTCAGCGTTCTTTTGAATTTTAAGACCGTGTTCATCTGCTCCGGTAAGGAAATAGCATTCATAGCCTCTTTCTCTTTTGGAACGTGCAAAAACATCAGTCAAGGTTGTGCAGTATGCATGACCGATATGAAGCTTAGCGCTTGGATAATAAATTGGGGTGGTGATATAAAATTTCTTCTTCATAAAATTAAAAGAAACCGGACAGGCCGGTTAATTTCTTATTTAAGTCCGTATTTACGGTTGAATCTATCAACTCTACCGTCGGCTTGGACGTATCTTTGTTTGCCGGTGTAGAATGGGTGGCAGTTACTGCAAGTATCAACTTTAATTTCTTTTTCTGTTGATCCTGTTTCAAATGTTGCTCCACAGGAGACACATGTAACTGTGCAACGATAGTATTTTGGGTGAATGTTGTTTTTCATTTCCGATTTCTCCTTCCGCCTAGAACAGTATGTCGTTCTAAGAAAGTTTGCTGAATAACTTTAACATAGGCAATTAGTTATCTCAATATAAAAATTATAATTTTTTGGTCTAATTCTCTTTAGTAGTAAAGTAAAAGTGCGAAATTAACCTCTGGATAATGCATGGTTATTGCTCTATTCATGTATGGGACTAATGAGACAACTCCGCTTAATGGTCCTTTCATCACAGCGACAGTGACACGATTACACATGGCCTTAAACTCTGCTTCATCGTATGTCACCCCGTCGTTTTTGATATGTGAATTTAATTTATTAAATAGTCCATTCTCGGTATTAAGCATTATTAGAAGCGACATTGCATCCATGTCTTTAAAAGCATTCATAATATTATTAATCGTGGATTTTGATAGACCACTAAAAAGATTGAAACAATAAACAACTAAATCTTGGTAGTTATTAACATATTCTTCTCTATTTCTCATGGTTGGATATTCATTGCTTTCAAAGCTAGTAATTCTATTAAGGAGTTCTTTTGGAAGAGTTCTTTCATCTTTAAAAGGACTTAACGCTTTGATTTTTTCTAACTTAAG
>CAMOSZ010000106.1:0-26323 GCA_946625285.1 uncultured Caryophanales bacterium
CGAGAAACATCAAATCCAACTTTACGGTCATCGCTAATCCAATCAAGTCCTCTCCATACTTCGCAACCATAGAAGAGTTTTGGTTGGTCTTCTTTAGGTAGACTTCTAATTGCTTTAATGACTTTTAGAACTACTCCAACATGGGTTGGGTGTTTATCAAGAACTGAATGAGTGTAAATAACTTCTGGTTTTAATTCTTTAATAACCTTGATGATGTCATTAGTCAATCTATCATCGCTTTTATCTTTCACTTCTTTAGAAGAATAGTTAAGCATATATAAGGAATTGTATTTGCCAATTTCTGCAGCTTCTTCTTGTTCCTTGATTCTTACTTCTTTCATCATTTCATCAGTGTAGTCTTTATATTCACCGGTTCTAGCAGATCCACCACCATCAGTGCATTCCACTAATGCGAAAGAATATTTCTTGGAATAGTAGCCTTTTAAAATTCCATCAATCGCCATGATTTCGCAATCATCTTGATGCGCGCAAATACATAGGTATTTAACTTTATTATCTTTTCTATTTGTTGGGTAATAGACAAATCCTTTTTCGAGTTTCATGTGTTTATCCACCTTCGATAAAGATTATAACTATGTTTTTTCATATGTGCAATTTTTTCACTAAACAAAATAATATATTGATGATTTGTGATTTTTATATTTTAAAAAATGAAAATAATTTATTATAATAGTTGTGAAGATTATTTTTTAGGAATGTGAAAAAAGAAATGATTAATGAAATTTTAAAACTCATCAAAGAAATAAAATCTGCGAAGTCTTCTAAAAATGAAAGCTCTTCAATCAACGATCAAATATTCTTTTTAAAAAACGATAATATCCTTGCTTTAAGAAATCCAATCGGAGATTCTCGTTTTCCTTATACCGTTGATGGCTTAACTTTATGGGCCTATGCATCTGGTAACATTTCTATTAATCAATCTAATTTCTTTATCATCCCTCCAACTGTAGAAGGAAAAGAACCATATATCAACTTCTATGGCGGTATTAAAAATAAAAATAACAAATACGATGTATTCTCTTTAACCGGTAATAGTGACACCGAACTTGGAATGAATGAAGAAACATACACTATCTTCAATCCTTCATATTGCTATTACATTAGAGTGATTAAAGGAATCATCTTTGCAACTAAATTAACTGTTACCAAAGAAAAGAAGATTATATGCTCCGTGTACGCTATTAATAAGAGCAGAAAAGAAGTTGATGTTTTTTCTTCACTTTACTTTAATCCACTACTCATTCATTCATCCGTAGAAGATGAAGAAACCAAGTGGTTTAGAACAGTTAAAATCGATAAAGAAACTGCATATTTTTCTTCAATTGAAGATCTTTCTAGAGAAATCCATTTAAATAACTTTGCGATTTTAAAAACTGCCTCTAATGGTGATTCAAAAGATGTCACTACTAGAAGAATGGATTATGTTGGGGATAAGAATCGTTCTATATCTCAATCAATTAATCTTAGAAATGGATGTTTTGTTAATCACTTACCATCCGCTAGCTTTACCGATATGGCGATTTATGGTGATATCGTTTCTAAACACCTATTACCAGGAGAATATTTAGAATCTAACTATCAAGTATCTATCTCCTTTAACAAGATGGAAGATAATGAAGAAGAATATAACTTAACCACTAATGAGAAGTTATTTAATGAATCATTTAAGAAAAGACAAAACAATCTCAAGATTCACTTCTCTAAATTAAACGACTATAACCTTGATAATGAATTATTCAATAACTTCCTTAAAAGTGTTATTGAACAAGTTGATTATGGTTCAAAAACTAAAAACTCATCTTTGATGCTACTTGGAATTAGAGATGTCTATCAAATGATGGAAGCATCTTTAATCTGGGATAAAGAAAACGCGAGAAATAAGATTCTTGAATCTTTATCATATCTAGATCCAAGTGGAAGAGCACCTCGCCAATACGCCAAAGAATCCAAAGGAGATTCTCCTTTACTTGATAACCGTGAATTTATTGACCAAGGTCAATGGATTATTTCCACTATCTACAAGTATTTAGCGTTCACAAACGATTATTCCATCCTCAAAGAAGAATGTGGTTACTGTAAATTAATCGGTAGAAAAGCAGGAGAAAAGCTTGAAGAAAAAGATACAGTCTATGACCATCTCATTAAGATTATTAATTTCTTAACAAGTAACATTGATAAATCCACTAATTGCTTAGAAGCAAATTATGGAGATTGGAACGACGCAGTTGATGGACTTGGATTAAGCGATAAAGAAGCTTTTGGTAATGGAGTGTCCGTTATGGCAACTTGCCACTTATATCAAAACCTCCATGAAATGGAAGAAATAAGGAAAATCCATAAAGACAAAAAAGATCCACATTACTTAAAAGTCGCAGAAGAAGTTGAACAAGGAATTCTTAATAACGCGATTGTCTCTAAAGGAAACGAAAGAAAGATAGTTCACGGCTGGGGTGATAATAAATCATTCTATGTTGGAAGCTATGATGATGTAGACCATAAATCTAGATATAGTTCTACTTCCCACTCCTTCTTTGTTTTAAGTGGTTTATATAATAACCACAAAGATTTCCACAAAGATATTCTTAAAGCTAGAGATGCATTGGATAGTAAATATGGTCTATTAACTTTTGATCAATATTTCGATAAGAAAGACGCTTATAAAGTTGGAAGAATTGTCAATCTTCCTAAAGGAACTGCTGAAAATGGAGCCACATATATCCACGCGGGTATGTTCTACGTAAGAGCGTTATTCCAAATGAATGAAGGCAAATTAGCGTTCGACCAAATCTATAAGCTCATCCCAATCACTCATAAAAACATCACCACTTCCCCATTTGTAATGCCAAATTCATATGGAGATAATAAAGAACTCGGAATCGATGGAGAAAGTATGTCTGATTGGTATACAGGCAGTAGTAATACATTACTTAAGGCTATTATCTTTGATATGCTTGGTATCAAACCTCAAATTGGAGATACATTAGAAATTAATCCAACAAATTATTTCCCAAGTGATGAAGTTGATATTACTCTTCCAATTAAAGGAAAGACTGTCACTGTTAAATATCAAAACAAACATTCTGGAGAAAGAAAAATTTACGTTAATGATGTCTTACTTGAAGGCCATAACGTAAATCTTAAGAAATATAGAAATAAAGTAACAATCAATGTTATTGATTGAGTTTCTTCTTATAAATGAATAACGCTGCTACTAAGGTAGAGGCAAAAACAACAATAATAGAAATGATGAGCGCAGTCCCATCATTTTTTATTGATGAATTAATAAAGCTAGGCGCATTATTGCCGCCATTACCCCAATAAGATAATAAGTAAGCATATCCAGTAGCGTAGCTTTGAGTGAAATGCTTCATTTGTTCACTTGCTAGTAAATTAAGTTCTTCACTAGTAAGCTCGGAGTATTGATGCGCTAAATAGGTTCTAGTGTCCATATCTGCGTTACATAAAGCGGTGTCTAACTTGTCTTTGAAACTTTGATAGTTATTGATAATGACACTATCAAGGAGATATGGATCTGAATTGCTTCCTTTATTGCCAATAATGGCAAATCTTACTGTCTCACCAGTTAAAGCGCCACTACTAACTCTAAAATAGTATCTAAAAGGCGAAGAACCACTAGTTAAGGCTGAACAACTAATAGAAGTGAAAATGCCCCAAGAAGCCCCTTCATTTAATGAATAAAGCAAGGTTATAGTTCTTCCACCTGTTCCGGAATAAGAATATAAATCAACTTCGATATCTTTGAAGCTATCAATATCAAATTCCATCATCGCACAGGCTAAGTCATCAGTCTCACTATAAGTAGAAGCAAGAGCCTGTTTAAGTGGATAATACGGACTACCACTTGTTGAAGTCATAACTGCATTAGTTGGCTTCATCGCAATCGTATTAACATCGCTCTTCACATAATATTTGCAAGAAGAGAATCTCCAATTTTGATTAACGTTATTATTTGGCGCAATAACTCTTTCGGTGTTCACATTATCTGAAGTTTGTCCGTTGTTCTTAGTGAAGAAAGAATAACCAGTCGCGTTAGGAACTACTTCTTCCTCTTCTTCACTATATTTCAAAGAAATATTATCAACAAAGAATCCAAAATCATTCGATTCAGAATCACAATAAATTTTAATTGTCTTTTTACCAGCAGGAATACTTAACTCTTGAGAGAATGTCGTCCATTCATTTCTACTCGCTAAAGTGCCAGTTGCTAAGATTTCTACTCCATCGGCATACGCTCTAGCAGAACCATATCCACGATAATTAAATGAATACACTAGTTTTTTAATTCCACGAATGTTTGGATTGATATATCTAAGATATGAATTGCCTGTGTGATTCTCTCCAGAAATCTTGATTCCATATGACCCATTAGATTCATTAATGTCATAGCTATGAGAAACATTGACATCTCCACTAGTCTCAAAATGATCTTCTAAGCCGTATTTAAAATCACCATGAGGAACAAATTCTGTTTTTGGAGAAGTCGTTACTGTACGGTAATACTCTTCATATGTTCCTAACCCTTCAGGAACATTGATGTTAGTTTGATTCTTAAATGGAGTGTACTTGAAATAATCAAGTTCCATAAAGGACTTATCAAAATTAGGAATACCACAGAAAGAACTTCTTCCAGGAATCCAAACACCTAAAGTCACTCTTCCAACGTTATTGGAAATGTGATTTGGATTAGACCAGCTACCGATAAGGACTTCATCGACAAACCATTTCACCATCTTCGTGTTATTTGAGTAATACCACTCTAAACAATAAGTATGAAATTTGTTGTCATTTAAATAGACAGGAGCTGCCACTCTTTGACTCTTATAAGTATCTTCATTTTTATATGTTGTACAGATAATTTGATTGAAATATAAATCGTCTTGATCTTCACCCTCAACATACGTTGGAAGTTCAAAATCCATTTCGTTATAGTTAGTGCCACCACTTTCTCCGTAATTAAATGTCCAGAAAGCAGTACAAACACCTTCCATAGGCGCTACTTTAAATCTTGCTTCAAATCGACCAGGACCATAGACGTCTCTACTTTTAATACACCCACCGGTTCTAGTGCCATCTCGAGAATACACTCTTCCGCCACCAGTAACGTCATCATGCGCATATCCGTACCAATCATCTAGATCATAATTAAAATCATTATCTTTATAATAATCACCTAATGCGCGGAATAAGACTGTCTTATCAGTGGAATTGTAATAAACGTTTTCAGGGACTACTCCACTATTACGTGAAACACCACTATTTCCCCAAGCTTTTTTAGAAATAACCCAATTATCCATTGAGATACCATTAGAAAAATCATCATAGAAAACATTATTTGTGTCTAATTCTTCTCCTGGTTCCACTCCAACATTATCCATTTCAGTTGAAGTTGCATTTGCCTCAAAATATGGGGTTTCTTGACGCGTAATTAATGAAGTAATCGCTCCAATAGCAAGTCCAAGAGCAAGGATAATTAATAGTGTTTTCTTTTTCATTTTTTATTTCTCACTAACGATGTTTTGTACCTTGTCGATATATTGTTTTAATTCTTCAATTAACTTTTTGGCGATATCTGCATCTTTGAATTCAGCGAATAATCTGAACGCTGGTTCGGTGCCGCTTAATCTAAGTAGTAACCATTGTCTATCATCAAATAGAATCTTTAAGTTTCTACCAAAGATTTTTACATCATTATGTTGAATAGAGAGTTCTGGCAAGTTGTTAGCCATATATTGGAGAACTTTTTCTGCATCAACATCTAAAGTGATAAAGTCTTCAAAGAAGGAATAGTTATAATCCACGCTTTGTTTAAGTTCTTTAATAATCTTACTGACTGGTTTATTCATCTTAATAACCATCTCTAAGAATAAGGCTCCTGAGAACGTTGCGTCTTTTCCATAGATATAGCCTCTCATAGTAAGTCCACCAGAAGATTCTCCACCGAGTAAAGCATTATGTTCATCCATGCCATGGGTGATGTTTTTAAATCCAACATCAACTTCATGACATTTATAACCTAATGACTCCGCTACTAAGTCGACTAAAACTGAAGTAGCACAGTTTTTAACGATATCTCCTTTATAGCCTCTTTGAGTAATTAAATACCAATAGATAGCTGCTAGGATTTCGTTAGCGGAAACATAGTTTCCTTTTTCGTCGATAATACCAAGTCTATCTCCATCACTATCAGTGGCCATACCTAAGTCATATTCTTGGTTAACTACTGTTTCAGAGAATTCTCCAATTAAAGCTTCTTTAGTAGGATTTGGTAAGTTAAATCCAAAGAAGGCATCATGTTCTTCATTCATAATTGTGAATTGATGGATGTGGAGTTTTTCTGCTAAAGGTTTAAGACCAATAACACCAACACCATTCATATTGTTATAAAGAACTCTTAATTTATTTTTAGTCACACCTGGATCAATAAATGATTTGATGTGAGATAAATAGCTTCCTAAATTATCAAAGTCTTCAAGTAAGTCAGCTTTTCTAGCCACTCTTTCATTCATTACTTTGATATCTTTAACTTCGCCTATTTTCTTTTCCACTAATGAGGTAAAGTTAACATCTGCATCATATCCACCAAAGGTGAATACTTTAATGCCATTAAAATAGTATGGGTTATGACTTGCTGTCATCATTACACCATAGTAGTTTCTCATATCTCTAGTAGTCGACATAACTGTTGGTGTTGGGACACTATGAGTGATTAAAAAACATTTAATCTTGTTGCCATTTAAAACTTCGACAAACCACTTCGCTGCAAAATCACTCATAAAGCGATTATCATATCCGACAATGATTGGTCGATCTTGTTGATTATTCTCAATAATAATGTTGGCTATTGCTTGAGCGATATATTGGATATTCTCCTTGTTGAAGTCATCTCCAATCACTCCTCTAAAGCCACCTGTGCCAAATTGAATCTTACTCTTCATATTCATTTTTTCACTTTCCTAAAAAACTACATTTATATATTACCATTCAATTAAATAATTGAAAATACAAAACGAGAATATTTACAAAATAATCAACTAATATGACAAAAAATGACAAAAAGAAAAGGGGCCGAAGTCCCTAATCATATAAATGATTTAAGATTAACGCACTTCAATACCATCAAGGATGAATGTGTAATCTGCTGCTAATTGAGCACATGTGGAGAATCTAATAAAATTAACTCCATTAGTAACATTTGCTGCATAGTAATCATATTCATACATTGTCCAACCATTACCAGCTGGAGTGGCGGTAAAGTGATAGGTTGAACTTTGATCGGTTTCAACAGATGTTTTGGTAGCGCCTTCAGCGACTAACGCTCTTTGGAGAGCAGGGTCTCTATCACTTAAATTATCAACATCCATTAGTTGAACATAGATATGAGTTTCTGGTAAGTTCTTCGCAAAGAATTTAACGTGAACTGTATCTTTCACTAATGGCGCTGGAAGTTGAATGTTGATATATGTATCACCATCAATGCTTAAGTTATAGACATCTAATGCATTTGTGGAATTACCATAGGTGTCTGTGGTGTTATCTCTAGTTTTACCACAGTCATATTCACGGCCACTCTTATGTTGACATGTAGTCTTGGCTAAGTCGTGTTCTTCATCAATGATAGTTAATGTTTCTTCTGCTTCAGGATCAGTGCCAGTAACATTAATTGTGTATTTTGCTTTCTTAGTAACATCATCTTCTGTATAAGAAATAGTAACTTGTTTATTTTCTCCAGAGGTTGTCATATCAGGAGCAACAATAGAAATACCACTATCATCATTAGGAATTACTTTATTTGAACCATCTGTGTAATAAGCAGTAAGTTCTCCATCAAAGACAAATTCATCACCACGCTCAAATTCAGTGGTCATATTAGCAATAGTAATTGATTCGAGAGCGTTAGCTCTTGGGTAGTTATCTCTTTGGATTAAACGGAAATCATCAAAGACAACACATCCTTCGGTACATTTTGCGCTTAACCAAACATTAAGACCATCGATATCAACAGGATCCATTTCAGCAGCTTCAAAGAAATCAATTAAATTCATTTCTACTGTCACCCATTCTGTTTGATGTTTAGCGTATTCACTCCATTTAAGGTGTTTACCAGTTGTAGTTGTTCCAAAGACTGGTTTCATATAAACACCATTATCTTCTCTACCGTTATAGACAACACCTTCTAAAGGAATGAATTTATATGTTACTTTGTAAAATTTAACTTCTCTAGCAGGGATAACTGTACCAAAGTCGACACGAACCGAACATTCTCCTAATCTAATACCAATTGATCTAGATGAATATTTTGCATCAAATACTTCGTTTGTTCTTCTATGGAAGTAAGCGTTATCTTCCGCACTACTAACATGATTAAATCTATCAGAGTATTCTGCTCTTGCTAAAACAGTTTCTGGGGCACCATCATCTTCATATGAGAAGTTAATGTATTTAATTGTTACATCGTTATTTCCTTCTCCAATTGGATTAGCAACTAAACGGAAATAGAAATAATCATTTGCTCTATTTGTTTCTTGTTTAGCGCGTGTAAGTGTATCAACTAAATAATAATGTTCATTATCATATGAGCCATAGACACAGACATATTTGTCATAGCCTTCAAAGCCAACGCTTAATTTGTCTTTAATTAATGTTGGGGTAGCAATTTCGATATAACCGCCTTTTTCTAAAGTCGCAAGCGCGTTTTCTGCTAGTTTAGCTTTATCAAACTTAACTGCAATACCTCTATAATCGATTTCAGAAGAACCAAATTCACTAGTTAATCCAGTAGTGACATCATCGTTTAAATCGTAAACAAAGTTAACAGTTGGTTGAATGTGATAGTTATATTCAACAGTGACTGGTTTATAGTTTTCATCACCTTCAGCGAGGATAACTGCGTAAATATAAGAACCAACTTCTTCAGGTTTTTCACTACCTAAATCTTCTCTACCAGAGTCGGTTACTATGTAATATTTATAAATTGTGGAGTCCATTGCTCCTTCTGGATTAGTGCCATAATAGAAGTGATATGATTTACCAACATAGATGTTAAGCCCATCGACCATATCTTTAACTTCGCCACCGTTATAGTCATAAGAAACTCCAATAGTAACTTCTTCTCTAGTATCAACAGCGATAACGTTAATGATATAAGATGTTCTAGCCCCTTCATAAAGAACATTTACTTCGTAATTCTCATGAGGAACAGTCATATCTGGAACGTTTTCAATCATGTCTAATGTCATTGGAACGTTTTCTCTTGTGTCATCACTCTTTAAGACAATTAGAGTTCCTCCAGCGACTGTAAATTCATCACCAACCATATAACTTTGTTTTGGCATGCTGCCTTCTTTAATTGTGATTGATCTAACAGTAACTGTAGCTTCATTAATCGCAATGTTATAAGAGGTTCTAGCCCCTTCATAAAGAACATTAACTGTATAGCTAGAAGCCGCAACAGTCATATCTGGAGCATTTACAATCATTGATAATGTCATATTGACATCTTTAGTGGTTTGATCACTGTAACTAACGACTAGGACTCCACCAGCAACTGTAAAAACATCACCAACAGTAAATTCTTTTTGAGGTTCTGCTCCTTCTTTAATTGTGATTGAGGAAACAGTAGGAGTAGGAGGAGTAACTTCTCCACCACCTGTGTTGTTGCATGCACCTAATAGCAACAAGAAACATGCTAAAGGAACATAAAAAAGATGTTTCTTAGAATTCATAAAGAAATCTTCCTTTCATTCATTTTTTAACTTTCCTAAAAATCTACTTTTATTATAATAAACTGTTTCGCTAATTAAAAGAAAAACCGCCAAATAATTGGCGATTTCTCTAATAACTATTTAGATAATGATTTTTTAAGGATGTAATCCACTCCGATAAAGGCGCCTCCAACAATTTGTCCTTTATCTCCAAGTGGTGAATAAACGATGTTAATCTTTTGAGCAATCTTACTCGCTACTCTTCTAACTTCATTAATGTAATCATCACCGAATTTTGCTACTCTACCCGCTAAAACAATATTAGAGATATCCGTAACAGCGATTAATGATCTAAGAGCTTTTCCAACTTTATTCGCACTTTCAATTACCATTTGATGGATATCGTTATTGGTCTTATAAAGTTCAAACAAGTCTTCCATCTTAAGTTTTCTATTAACAACATTACCTGCTTTGTCTAATAAGATTCTTAATGACGCTACATCTTCAAGGTATTCAAGCTTTCCATTATTCTCACAAAGTAAGAATCCCATTTCACCAGAATATCCATTGTCGCCTCTAAATAATTCTTTATTAGCAACAAATGATCCACCAATACCATAATCAAGTAAGACAACCGCACCATTATTGCAATTTGCTAATGCACCTTTTGACAATTCACCATAGGTGATGAGGTTACCATCGTTAGTGAGATAAGTAGGAACATTATGGAATTGTTTTTCAAATGCAGCTTGGACAAAGTGTTTCTCACTACCCTCGGTTTTATCTTTAACTAAACCAGAGATAGAGATAACAATATTTTTAAGTTGAGCGTCTGAATGTGAATTGAATAATAATTCATTAGCTTTAAGGATAACTTTTTGAGTAGAGTCTTCATCGATTTCATCAATTGTCATTGAATCAGAAATAATACTTTCTTCTTTAATGTTAGTAATCGATATATCAGCGCGATGATGAACCATGTTAATGATTAAGATAAGTCCAAATTTTTCATTTAATGTATAGAAAACTTGTTTTCTACCACTACCCTTAACTGACATAGATTTAGCAACATCAATCATTCCTAAATCTAATAAATCTTTAATGATTGAAGACATAGTCGCGTTAGATAATTTCAAAGTATCCGCAAGTTGAGTGGCGGATCTTGGTTCTTTTCTAAGCAAGTCAATAACTAACTCAAAGTTAATTTCTCTACAGTAAGATTGATTTTTTCCAAGTACTCTTTCCATATCAAATCTCCTTAAAACATTTTTATTATAAAATAATAAATCTATTTTTTCAATAGACTAAAAAAATGAAAAAGACCGAGGTTGTTACCTACGGTCTTATTTACTTTTAATCTTTGAGATTAGGCGCGTTTCTTTCTAAGAATGAAGTATGCACCAAATCCAATTACGACTACTGTTAATGTACTAACAAGTACGACAGCAGATGCACCACTTCTGAAGATACCATTAGCAAGTAATCTTGATGATGGAGCTGTTGGGAGTGAGGTACCAAATGCATGACTATAGAAGTAATTGAATTGATCGTAATATGTTGCTTCACGGCCATTTGTTAATGTACACGCAACGTTTAATGCATCAGCTTGTTCAGTGAGCATTTTGCGTGATCCCATTTCTAGGAATGTTCTATAGTTATTGCCTTCTTCAGACATTGCAGAACATACCCAACCAAATCTATCAAGGAAGTCGATATATGATTTGATTGATTGTGATCTATTAATCATAATCGCTGTAATGTAGTAATAGAAATTATAAGCAGAGTTATTAGTTCCAATAACGATACCAATACGAGCATTTTTGCCTTTTAAGTTAGTGGCGAAGTCGCCGTCAGCTTTTGGAGCGTTACCTTGAACGTTTCCAGCAAATGCTACATGGTTGTTATAGCCTGCAACACCAGTTCCACCGTGTGTAGAAGCATAATTATAGTTGTTGTATGCTTCCCAAGGATTACCTTCACCATCATCTCTGAGTAAAACTTTCCATGTATCAGAATCATCAGTTAAATAAACAATTCTTAAGTATGATTTAGCGGCTGCTGAATTTTCTGGTAACTCATTCCAGAAGATAGCGATATCTTGAATGTTTTCAATGTATTGATCAGAAACCATTGCAACATTGTATTTATTAGTAGCGATAGTCTTAATATCGTCATAGATTTCTTTAAAGACACCACTTTCAGCGTTATTAATACTTTTTGAAGTAGTTTCTGGCAATTCGCTTGCAGAACCATAACTACCTAATCTAAACGCAGAGTGGTTTGCTTCATATTTACCATAATTACCAGTAAAGGTAAGAGTTGAAGTTGGATCAAAAGATGGAATTGTGAAGTTTGCGCCCGAAGATGAAACAGGAATGTCATCTTGATTAACGTATCTTGCTAAATAGTGATCAACATATGTTTTGGATGGATCAAGTTCCGCTCTTGCTCTAACAGCTTGCTTAGGTGCCATTCCACCAGCGACGACTGCGGCTAACCCTAAAGTCAATGTTGAAAGAAATAAAATTTTAGATTTCATAAAAACCTCCAATTATTTTTTAACTTTCCTAAAAATCAATTTTATTTTAACCCATTATTTTTAATTGTGCAAATCAAATATTTATTATAAATATTAGAGTTCCCTAGGAGTGACAATCAAATCCCACTTCCAGGCGAATAGGTCTTCATCTTTGATATCCACTGAGAATGGGAGGATTTCTTCTTCAAGTTCGTCGATCTTCTCAATCTTTTTATTTAGATAATCATCTAATCTTTCAATCGTGGTTTCTAATCTTCCCTTAAGGAATGAGAGTCTTCCATCCATTACTTCGTAACCGAATCCTCTATTCTCTTTATCCCACCTTGCTTTGAAAGATTTCTTAAATGTATCTAATAACTTTATGATTAATGGAATATCTTTATTCTTTAAGGTTTTAAGAGTGTTCATGTCTTTTAAGTGATACGCTTTTCTTAGTCTTACACCTAGATCAACCTTCTCTTTGAGAAGATTAATTAAGTCATACATATTCTCATAGATATATGAATAATATTTACTTTCTTCTTTTGCTTTCTTTAGTTTTGGAAGATAAGAAGCATATCGATCTCGATAATCATCTTTTACAGTTTTATCAAATAAGCCAAGCATTGGATCTTGATATAAATAGAAACGACCACAATTGGTTTCTTTTGGATAATCAACATCAAATAATTCATTCGAAGAGTCTAATAGATACATGTTCTCTAACTTCTCTTCGCATACTGCAAGTAAGAGTGATTTAACTGCCTCTAAATCATTCTTACCTTCATAATCAAATACCGAATATAACGCTAAAGTTGGAAGCGCGGTGTAGTTAGAGCATTCTGCCCCACTATCACCCCAGGTCGTCACCATCACATCTTTGACTTTATATTCAATCATTGACTCTAAAGCAAATGCGCTTCTCGCTAAAGCTAATTTAATGAATGGAGAGAAGGTTGCCCAGTTCCATGCTCCACCTGCAAAATAAGTAGGGTTATCTAAAGATAAATACTTCTTTACCATATCATCATAGATTTTTTTATTATCGTGATAATAATCCCAATAGATTAAAGTGACATCTTTAGGAATCATCGCTTTAATTTCTGGAGTTAAGTCTTTATCAGAATAATAATTACCATCAACATTGACTAATCGATAATACATGTCTCCCCAAATGATTGGGTGGAAATCATATTTCTTACAAATCTCAATAACTCTTTTTAAGTGGTTATTAAATAATTCAGTTCTATCTTTTGGGAGTCCATGGATATTTTTATATTTTCCGAGTCCAAGTCCCCAACATTCATCCATTCCTAAGTGGATTAATTTACTATCATAGTCTTCTCTACATGTTTTAATCATTTCTTCGATAAAAACATAAGTCTTTTCTTCTTCCACCATGACGTTGGTTGGCCCATCTGTAACACTAGAGAAAGCATCCCATCTTAAAGTTCTTCCTAAGTGATCTAATGTTTCAATACATGGAACTAGTTCCACTCCTAATGAGTTACCATATTCCACTAGTTCTCGAATATCTTCTTTTGTGTATCTACCTCTAAGATAACCAAAATATGGATATTTTTTCATTTCATATGTGTCTTCGGTGTATAGCATTAATCTATTCATTCCAAACAAGGCCATTATCATAATGACTTTTTTCACTTGGCTAATCTTAAATGTTGCATTTCTAGAAACATCAATCATCCAGCAATTAGATTCAAAATGACGATGATAAGTGACATCATATCTATTTTCGTTTGCTCTTTCTTTAATGATTGTGAGTCCTCTAAATAAAGAAGATAGTTGTCCATATTTAATGACGACTTCTTTATCATTTCTACTTACTTGGAGCAAAGATTTATCATTATCTTCCAGATAAGTAATGTTAAGAGAGGAAAAATATTTTTCACCAAGAAACTCTTTTGCGGTTTTAATCATCTCATTCATTTTTGTAATCCTCCCATAATCTCATCCACTATTCGAGTGAGCTCATTCATATTGAGAAGTATGCGTTCTGCTAAAGTGATTTGAGTGCGACTTCTAATAAGATTATGTTCATCGTAATCAACCTTAAAATAGACATTGCCTCTAAAGTAGTCTTCTAAAAATCTCATTCCACATTCAATTGTGAGTAAATAAATAGAATATGGAATAAGTTCTATTTCTCTTTTAGTTAAGTCATCTTTCATCTCTGAAAGGTAACCCTTCATATATTCTTTAAAGATAACAAAATCAACCTTTAACTTTGTTAAATCTCTGCTATCTTCGTTTTCTCCAGTAAATAAACTTCTAAAGGCGTCACCAATATCAAACAAGAAAGAGCCAGACATTACAGTATCTAAATCAATAACTGCACTTACTTCATGAGTAATCTTATCAAATAAGACATTATTAATCTTTGGATCGTTATGAGTAACGTGAGATTTAATTGTCCCTTCTTTTAAGCCATCCATCACCTTAGAATAAGTGTCTTTATGGTTAATGATATAAGAGGCTTCTTGCTCCGCTCTTACGCGTTTAGAAAAGCTTGCGCTCTTATAAGCATCTAAGAAGTTTTGAAATCTTTTTGGAGTGTTATGAAAATCTTTAATCGTATCGGTTAAAGTTGAAGTATCAACGTCCGCTAATAAATGATGGAAATTACCAAATGCACTACCAAGTTTAAAAGCTAAAGAAGGGCTTTCTTTAATGCTTTCATAGCAAACCGTGTCCTTGATAAAGCGAAGCATACGGTAAAAGTGACCATTTACTTCAATGTATAGTTTTCCTTCCGCTGTTGGGATGATATCAAGTGAGTTCTCACCTTTCTCTTTGATGTGCTTAGTAACGATTTCAATATTGTTCATTAATCCCGCGACATCTTTAAACGCGTTTACATTAATTTCTTGAAGAATATATTCGTCTTCACTAGTGACGATGCGATAAGTAGAGTTGATATGGCCATTACCAAAAGGCTCGACAGAAATAACATTTCCTGCAAGCTTAAAGTTTTTTAATAGAGAGGTGATTCTATTATTCGCCATAAATATTATTCTTCTCCAAGGATAGAGTCTTCTTTATCGTTATCGTTTCTAAAAAGGTGAATCTTTTTCTTATCAAAGTTAACTTTGACAATGGAGTTACGTTCCATACTTACTCTTCCAGGAACCTTGATAACGATTGAGGATGTAGATTCACGGATATTAAGTTCCTTTTCTAAATCAAAATCAGAGTAGAGAAGTGTCTCACTTCCAAGTGATTCAGTGATTGAAACCTTAACTTCAAATTCACCTTTATCATCGATATGAATGTCTTCACTTCTAATACCTAAAATCGCGGAATGTTCGTTTCCATCAAGGTATTCTTCTTCGATCTTTCTCATCTCTTTGAGATTAAGATCTAATTTATTTCCCATTGGTAATTCAACATGGAGTTTCTCACCAACTTTTTTAATCATAACTTCATAGAAGTTCATTTGAGGAGTTCCTAAGAATCCGGCAACGAATCTATTCTTTGGGAAATCATATAATCTACTAGGAGTGTCAATTTGTTGAACGTATCCAGCGCTTAAAACAACAATTCTAGTTCCCATAGTTAAGGCTTCAACTTGGTCATGAGTAACATAAATAAATGTTGTATCAAGTTTGTCATAGAGTTTAGTGATTTCCACTCTCATTTGAGCTCTTAATTTCGCATCTAAGTTAGATAATGGTTCATCTAATAAGAAGAGTTTAGGAGTTCTAACAATTGCTCTTCCTAAGGCCACTCTTTGACGTTGTCCACCAGACATATTTGCAGGTAAACGTTTAAGCAATGGTTCAATATCTAAAATTTGAGCAGCTTCTTTAATACGACGATCAATTTCTTCTTTAGAGAAGTGTTTATCAACATATAAAGTTACTGGGTTAGTTTCAAAATATTGAATATCGTCATTAATCTTTTCTAGTTGAGCTTCATAAGTAGAAAGGTTTTCACTCTTTCTATTTTCAAGCACTAATTCGTAAGAGATTTTGTCATATTGCTTTTTAATAGCTTTATATTCTTTGGAGTTTTCTTCTAAACCAGTCATTGAGTTTTTAATCTCTTCAACTTTAGTTTCTAACTCTTTTCCTTTTTCGAAAGCTTTTCTTGCTTTAGCAATATCGCCTTCCATCTTTTTGGCGTCTCTTTTTAAACTTGCGATAAGTTTAGTGTCGATACCTTTAATTGGATTACCACTTTCGTCTAGTTTTGGGAAAGGAACTTTCATGTTTCTTAAGCCGAACGCCATATTGTCATAAGCAGTCATGTGTGGATATAACGCATAGTTTTGGAACACCATCGCCACGTTTCTATATCTTGGTTCGACTCGATTCATGAGTTCATCATCAATGAAAAGTTTTCCAGAAGTAATATCTTCGAGTCCCGCAATCATTCTTAAAGTTGTGGATTTACCACATCCAGAAGGACCAACAAAGACGATAAATTCTTTTTTGTTGCTCTCTAAGTTAAAGTCATTAACTGCAGCGACTTCTTGTCCTTTTTTCTTTCCTTGATAGACTTTGTAAATATGTTCTAAGCGTAAACTAGTCATGTAGTTAGCCTCCAATTATTTTGCTTTCTTTTTCTTCATGTAGAAGAAGATTGCTACTGCAATACCGCCGATAACAACAATTCCTCCAGGGATAGATAATCCAAGGATTAATCCTGTATTAGCTTTTTTAGTATTTACTAAGGTTGCACGATGATTAACATTAGCACCCTTTTCATCAACGATAGTAATAAGTAGTTCGTTATTCTCCATATGCCAACTACCTTCAGTGGCAAATGTGACTTTTTCGTTTTCAAAGACGAGTTCAGTGTTCATCACTACTTTACCAGTTCTATAAAGTTGACAAATGCTTGTGCCAACTCCTCCATCACAAGTAAATGTTCCAATAAACTTACCTGCTAAATCAGCTTCAGCGTTGATAAGTTTTTGACTCTTCATCACGACATTAGAGGTGTGGTTATATCTAGAGAATAAGTAATTAAATGAATAACTTCCTTCAATCTCAAAATCAGTGTCATATTCAGATTGTTCTTGAGCAGGTGTACCTTCTGTGTCTTTAGCGATTGCATAGATGTTATATAACTCTGTTTTAGTAGAGGTGCATGTATATGTCTTAAGGATAATAACTTCATCTAAGACTTCCACCATTGTGAACATCTTTTGATTTGGGTTAGAAGTATCAAAGATATAATCTTCTAACGCTCCTCCAATAATAGGTGCGTAATATTTTTGTCCACTAGCGGTACCAGTGTTGAAATAGAATGTTCCTTTTAAGTTAGAGAAGGTATAAACATTTTGATAATCTTCTTCAGTGCCATAATTCCTATAGGAATATTTATAACCTCTATCAACGCGATAATAGTTTTCTTGTCCAACATATTCATCTGCGACCATTGGGTAAGAAAGCGAATATAAGTGGTCATGTCCTTCTAAAACTAAATCAACCCCATATTGAGTAAATAATGGACATAACTGTCTTCTCATTTGTTCAATATCGTAATCACTTCTATCATCGTTACAAGAGTGACCACCAGAATCGAACAAACCTTTATGCATCATCACGATAAGAAACTTATCATTTTCGTGTGCAGCTAAATCATTTTTAATCCAATTAAGTTGAGTCTCACTAATACCGGTGGTATTTGGATCTTTTGGATTAAGAGTGTCATTGCTATTAATACAGGTGAAGTGAACTCCTTGATAATCAAATGAATAATAATCACCAGTAGAAGTATCACTTCCACTAGGAATGTCATAGTTGAAACGAGAATGGAAAGCGTGAAGCGCTCCATCATGGTTACCACTAACTGCAGCAACTGGATAATCTTTAAATACTGACCACTGCTCAGTTAAGGCTAATTCCCATTCGTGTAAATCAATGGTTCCACCAAAATGGGAATCATCAGTGATATCGCCAGTTAAAGCAATCCATTCTGGTTCACATTTTAATTGCATATCAGTTAATAACTGATGATAAGATTCGTAATGTAATTCGTTATCTCCTTGAGGATCAGAAATATGTAAGAAGGAGAAGTTACGGTTATTGTTCGCACTTGTTTTAAAAGAACCAACTTCACACCATCTATTAAGTTGTTCATCACCAAAGCGATAAACATATTCGGTATCAGGAGTTAATCTTTTTGCGGCAGCGCGATGAATAAAGCCATCTCCAGCGATTGGGCTTCCTTCAATTGTACCAGTGAAATATTTAATGCTATTTTCCACTACTGGATCATCAAATCCAGTTGAATTATCATAAATAGATTTTTCTAATACTTGTAAGTCGGTACTAGTCGCGTTAGTGGTTGTCCAGCAGAAACCCATTTGCGTTTTTGTGTCACCATAAAAAGTCATGCTTTGGAGTCTAGTTGCATCACCATAATCACCTATTTCACCCGCAAGAACTCGCTTATATTGGAATTTTACGGTGGATAAAGATAATCCAGTAGCCACTAGAGAAATGATTGATAAAGGTAAAACTAATTTAAATATCTTTTTCATATTTTATTTACCTACCAATCCAACAGCAGTGCCGTTATATGTAACTCCAACAAAGGTGCCAGCACTAACAGCGGCAACTCTTCCTTGGACAACATCATCAATTGTGTAATCCACTTCGTTAGCGGAATAAGTCTTACAGTTAACAAAAACAACGTTCTCTAAATATCCGCCAGATCTAATTTCACCAGCGAAGCATCCTCCATAGTTATATGAAGCTGCGGTGATATTTTCAAAAACGACATCATAAATCTTTCCAGAGAAGTAACCGAAGAAACCAACTCTATAAGTATTAGGATCTGCTCTCTTAGTTGGGTCACTAGCTCCAGCGAAGAAATATCTTTCAGACCACTTAAATGAAGCGTTTTTTATCGTATGACCAAAGCCATAAATTGTTCCTTCAAAAGCGTGAAGCGCATCAGTGTAGCTTGTGGAATGATATCCAATCGCAACGAGCTCGCTGTCACCTTCAAAGTCGATATCATTTGTTAAAACAAATGTCTTCTTATAGTTTTCATATTTAGATGTATCAGTGTCATCTAATTTCATTCTGAAGTGAGAGTAGAAATCTTCTTTAGAACCTAAGGCAATATATTGTCCACTGACATCACTAAGAGTGTATCTATTATGGTCGATATAACACGCATATCCACGATAGATAACTTGTGAATCACCAGTGCCACATCTAAATGTGAATGTTAATTGCCTATTTGGAATATCTTTAACATATTTCACTGGAATCTTAATTGTGTGACCACTTCTAGAGTAGTCATAGATCTTATTACTGAAACGAGAAACAGTCATATTCGCCATTTCAGCGTTACCAGGTAAAGTAAATTGGATATGTGTATCTTCTGAATCCTTATAGACATTAATGACTCTTTGTGTAATATGGTCACCTTCTTGAGTGACACTATAAGTGTCAGAAAGATAATGAATCTTTTTAAGTGTAAGTGTTTTAGTAACACTCATTCCGTTTTTAGCGGTTCCTTTAACCTCAAAGGTTCTAACTGGATCTTTAGAACGGAAATTCATCATTTCTTCTTTGATAGTAAGTACATTACCAGTAAAGAAAGCAAATCTACCTGGCTTAGTGGTTCTATGAGAATCATCTTCGCCATCTAAAATAGTCCAAGTCATATCTTGAGGTGCGGTAGCAGGAACAATATTCACATTAAATGCATATTGCTTACCTGGTTCAACATAGTTAGGTAAATCATCCACTAAAGTGAGTGATTCAATCTGTTGATAAATATGGAATGTCTTGCTTACGGAATGGTGATAAACGCCAACATCAAGAGTGGCAGTCACATAGAATTCATCAACAGTCGCATTAGATGTCATAAATCTATTGCCATCTTGAACGATACCACCATCATTGCCACTTGAAGTGGAGAATGAATATTGGACTAAATTAATATAATCGTCATGTAATGCATTTGGATGAATTGTGACATCAATATCCACAACTTCTCCCTTATATATATCAGTGACTTTGTTATTGATTTGTAAGCCATTAACAAAGTTAATATCAATGTTATGTTTAAGAGTAGGAACTTCTCCAATATTAAAAGTCCAGGCTCCATTATCAAAATGAGCGGAATAATCAAAGTTCTTCATATCACCTAAAGATTCAAAGACTAAGCAACCTTCGTGACTACCAGTAATTTGAGTACCGCAGAAATCTTTAACGGTGTTGTGATAAGAATAGCAATTTGTGATATCGCCATAATTCTTACCAACGAATGCTCCAACAAGGTTATCACCTTCTGCTAATCCGATTGTGTAGCAAGAATCGATGATACCAGTATTAGCACCAGCGAAGGCTCCGACAGAGTGGAAGATCTTATCTTCATGCTTGTTAGAGATATTAACATCACTCCAACAATTCTTAATTGTGCCTTCGTTAAATCCAACAAAGCCACCGATAAAGTTTCTACCAATTGTCTTTCTAGTTTTAGAACCAACAAAACCAGTGTTCTTAATGACACCTTGATTAGTGACATAGCCAAATAAACCTTCGTTATGGGCGAGGTCATCTGCTCTTTCTTCAAAGTAACCACTAATAATGTGTCCGTTACCGTCAAATGTTCCAGTAAAGGAATCACGAGTTGGATCTTCTTCTAAATCATGGTAAATACCGATTTGGTTCCAACCACGATTATCGTTATATCCTTCTCCACCTTTTGACAAATAATCAGTAAGGTCAATATCGTTTTCTAAGATGTAATACCCACCAAGAGATGCCCTATTTTTGTTAATGGCTTGTAAATCTTCCGCGGTTCTAATGAACTTTGTAACCAAGATAAGCTCAACAGAAATAATGTTTCTAGAAGTAATAATCTTTAATGTATTTTCTCCAGTGGCGAACGATTGAACAAAGCTTGGATTAATAACTAAGGTATGAGTAGATTTATCATAAGAATATTCATTTGGTTCTGCGTATTTCTTATCGTTCATCAATCCGATAATACTTTCTTCAGTGCCTGAAGGAACATCATCAAAATCTAAAATATATGTTGCTGGGTTTTCGCTACCTACTTCAATACTTTGAAGCTTGGTTTTAGATTTCGCTAAATTACTAACTGCAACATAATATGTTTCTTTTGCGCTTACTCCGGCAGAAGAGGCAACAACTGTAAATTCACTTCCTTCAATAGCGGCGCTATTATAGGAAATTCTTCCAGACATCGAATCAATAGAAACTCCAGTGACTGGATTTTCTAAGCTATAAGTAATCGCTGTGTTATTTAAAGATGTAACTAAGATATAGTCACCATCAATAATGTTCTTAATTGGGGTGTGGAACACGAGTTCAGTAGTTACTGAATTTTGTAATAAAGTGACAATTGCTTGATCGCTTTGTAATTCGTTATAAGAAGCGGTTAATATCACTTGTGAATAATTAGGAGTGTTTGTGGTAAACGTAATTTCTCCAGTAGTCTTATTTAAAGTTGTTTCATAAGGGACTGTACCTGCAAAAGAATAAATAACTCCACTATAGTTTTGTTCAACAGTAACTCTTTCTCCACTATGGATAAGATATTGGTCTTTAGCAAAACTTAAAACTTGTTTAGGAGCACTATTAGAGTTACAACTAGAAACTGCTAAAGCGAGTAGAGTAAACGTAAAGAATAGATGTTTTCTCATCCCTTAAGTCCTCCCGCGTTAGTGGATTCAATAATTCTCTTTTGGAAGCAAACATAGAGAATAAGAATTGGAACGATGGAAATAAGCATAGACGCAAAGACCATCGGATAACTTGCTTGGTTTTCGGATTGGAATTTTTGAAGTCCAACCGCTAAAGTTTGATAATCATCTGGCAAATATAAGAATGGGGTTTGATAGTCATTCCAATATCCAATCGCTGTAAGAATAGAAGCGGCGATGATTGGTCCTTTTGCCATTGGTAGAACAACTTTAAAGAAAGTCTTAAATCTACCTGCACAGTCAACTGAAGCAGCTTCTAAATAAGAATCAGAGATTGAACTGAATGCACTATAAAGGAGAATAAAGTTAAATCCAAAACATCCTGAATAGAGGAATAAAACACCTAATAAAGAATTACCTAAGTGGAATGTTTGCATCATGCTCACTTGAGAAGGAAGTGTACCAACAATTGGGACTACCATTGAGAAGATAGCGATGCCATATAATAAGCCTCTAAATGGGAATTTAAATTTCGCGATAACATAAGCAACACAAGCGGATAAGCCAACATTTAATAATGTTCCAAGCACTGTAGTAACAACACTCATAAGGAACATTGTGGCAATGGTTTCATTACCAACTTTCATCGACATAACTTCTATGAAGTTCTTGCCTGCAAATTCTTTTGGGAAACCGAAATAGTTACCACCAGAGAAATCACCAGTAGTCTTAAAAGCGTTAATAGTCATCCATAAGAATGGGAAGAGTAAAGTTAATGCGTATAAAAGGAAGGCAATAAAAACCACCCACTTAGTGACGTGGTAGCCAACATTAACTTTTTTACGGATATGGTTAGCAGGATGATATGATTCGTTTAAATTTTTCATATTAATAACCAATCCCTTCGTATTTTTTACTCATGATATGTCTCACCAATAAAATGATTGGAGCCCAAATAACAGAGAAGAATAAGCCATACGCTGTTACTTGATGTAACTCGGTTGGCATAGCACCATCGTTTCCTGCTGTTTGGAAGATAGATAAAGCAATCGTATATGTTGATGAACGATCATAATTCGTTAATAGATATGGATGCATATATAGAGTCAAAACATTAGTCATACCAACGACGACTAAAGTGACAATTGTTGGCCAAATACATGGAATAACAACATGGAAGAACTCTTTGAAATATCCAGCGTGATCAAGTTCAGCGGATTCAAATAATTCTTTTGGAATTCTTCCAATCGCTCCTGAGAAGAGGATGATGTTATAACCTAAACCAGCCCAAATACAATAAACATAAACAAGTAATTGGCTAGTTGGATATTTTGCGGTGTTAATGCCCATTGCTTCAAACATTCCAGAAAGATAACCAAATGGAGTGGTATAACTCATTCTGAAAGCGAATGTAAGAGCAACAATAGGAATAATATTAGGTAAGAAGAAAATCGCTCTAAATACGTTAGCAAGAGGCATATTCTTTCTTAAGAAATATGAGAATAATAAAGATAAAGGTAACGAAATAAAGATTGTGACTAAGCAATAGCCCACTGAGTTAAGTAACACAATTGTGGCAGGATTTAAACCTAAGAAGTTTGCTTGATCAGGAACAGTAGAGAATAAGTCATCAAAAATCTTTTTGAAGTTATATAGAGTGAATTCGAATTCATCGTAATATTCACTACCATTGAAGGCCATTGAGATAGCCCCAAAGTTAACAAAAATCCAAGTCACTAAGAACTGAAGAACTGGATACGCTAACATGACAACGATGAATATCGTATCTAATGTCTTTTTAGAGAATCGACGAGAATGTGCTCTAGGAATATCTCTAGAGAAAGCTTCGTTATTAAGAGCAGCAGGAGAAATATTATTCATTATTAGTTACTCCTACTCATTTGAACGTTATCAATCGACATAGTCGATGTTGATTTATTGCTGTTGTTATAAAATTCAACAGTCATACAGCTACAACCTGCTGGGCAAGTGATAGTTGTAGAATAGTTTTTCCAATCACTACTATCAAGATAGATGAAATCACTCTTAATAGGATTTGTATCTGGAGTGTAGCTAGAATAATAGACAACTTCCATACAAGAATCGGTTCCATCGGAAACGCCATCAAAGGAGATATCATATTGATATCCTTCATACGCTGCATCTACTGTGGTGTGTAAATATCCACCTTTAGAAACAGTCGCTCCAGCAGTGCCATCTTTTCCATTATTAGTGCCTGCATAGCAGACTTCACTTAATGGAGATTTTTCAGAAATAAATTTTTCATATTCCCAACCATAACCATCTTGTTTGTTCTTGCGGATGAAATATTCAAAATCACCGTTAGCGATTTTATTAACTTGTGGTCTAGAAGATGGTTTGTTTGGATAGTTTTCTCTTGGAGTAGAAATACTAACTATATCAACATCACACACTGTATATGGTTGAGTGTTATCAAATGGAATGTATTTCACCCAATCAACTTCCATAAAGTCAGTATCGTAGTTAGGAGCACCCATAAAGGCATCACTAATACTAATCCATACGCCTAACCACATACGGGTTAATAAATAAGGAACAAAGATTTCGCTTACGCATGTGACGATTCCATCAACGTTATAAACGATAACTTCAGGATTGGTGTACCAATCAAAACCAAAGGTATGGAATTCACCATCATTTAAGTTAATGACCTTGTTATTAGTAACATCAGAAATCTTAAAGTCGGTATTATCCATATATGTTTCGGTAACATAATTCGTGTTCATCATATATTTGAATGAGTGAACACCATGTCTCATGCCACCTGGAAGTTCAATATCAATTTCGTGGTTGTCGTTTTCTGCACCCATTACAGGTCTATTTGAATATGTCCAGAAAGCAGTACACGCTCCTAGACGTGGGAATGGTTTCATTCTCACTTGATATCTACCAGGACCAGTTAAGAATTTAGAGACTAAAGAAGCACCGGTGCATCTTCCATCTTTAACAGATCCATATCCACGAATCTCATCACCTGAATAATAATTACCAGTTGCTCTAAATAATAAAGTTCCTTCATCTGTATAGAAGAGGTTCTTAACAGTTAATCCACCTTTGTTTGATCCCCAACAGTCTTCTGAAATTAGCCAATCTTCATAATTGACTCCGTTAGTGAAATCATCAAAGAATGTCTTATCATAATCGAACTTCACACCATCAAGGATTTTCAATTCATCACTAACTACAGGAATAACGGCGTCCACCTTTTGTTCTTCTTGAGGAGCGTTATTTTGACATCCAACCACAGAAAAAGCAAAAGCTGGAATTAACACATAGCAAAGTATTGTTTTATTCAGTTTCATAATTATTTCTCAACTGCATTATATAATATTTCACAAACTTAAAAAATACAAATGTTTCATTATTTTTCTAAAATGACATTTTAATCTTTTAAAACTATGTTATAAAAAGGACGAAAAAACATTTTTTTACAAAATTAAATAACTATTTTTTTATTTTCTTGCTAATATAATAAGTGTTTGAGGAGATTTTTCTATGAACAAACATGTTGGAAAAACTTTTTTATTTCTAAGTGTGGCTGCTTTAGGAATGGGTGGACTTACCGGATGTGGCAATAAACTTGTTAATGACGCGCACACTTTAAATATTATTTGTTTAAATTTAGGTTACGGACGTGAATGGATTGATGATTTAGTTGCAGTCTGGGAAGCTGAAAACCCAGAATATAAAGTTCACCTTGAAGCTGAAGCAACCGCTAACCAAATCATTCAAAAGCATTTATATTCCAAAGAGAACATCGATGACTTATATATCGGTAACTCCAAATCTTGGAAGACATATGCATTAAGAGATAAATTGCTTGAATTAGATGATTTCTTGAATGATACAGTTGATGGAATGAAAGTTGTTGATAAAATCAACGATGAATATGATAAATCCATCTACTATAACGGACATACATATCGACTCCCATGGACTAGTGGTGTTCCTGGCATCTACTATAACGCGAAGATGTTTGAAGAAAACCACTGGAACGTTCCAGAAACATATGAAGACTTAGTAAATCTTTGTACCACAATTAAAGAAGCTGAAATTGGTGTTGGTTCTGGAGGAAAAATAACCACTACTGTTAGACCATTCTGCTTTACCGGTGAAAACATGGACTACTTCGATTATGCAGTCTTTACCTGGTGGGCTCAACTTGCAGGAAAAGAAAATATTGATAATTATTTCAAATATGAAAGTGCATCAACATTCTCTAATTCTAATCCTGCATTCCAAGCATTAGGTCAAGCTCTTAGAATGTGGTGGGGAATCTTTGGAGATGAATCAAACTACGTTAAAGGCTCCGATGGTTGGAATAACCACACCGCTCAACAAAGCTTCTATAACGGTTATGCC
>CAMOSZ010000107.1:0-4838 GCA_946625285.1 uncultured Caryophanales bacterium
AAAACCAACGTAGAATGGCATATCACAGATAATCTTAACGTTTTTCTTTCTCGCGTATCTAAGAACGCGTTTCCATTGTTTAAGCGCTAAATATTGGAGGAAGACAACAAAGTTGATTTCTGTTTTATATCTTCTTGGTGGTTTGTTATGAGTTTTAAAATAATCTAAATATTCTATGTCCCATTCATTCCATGTTTTGTGATCATTCATTTCTTTGAATACTTCAAATGTTGCGTAGTCACTAACCCATGGATTTTGGGTTTTAAATTTATGAAGTGTCTCGCTATGGTTTTTAATAAATTTACGGTAGGCAAGATATAACTCTCTTCTTTTGAATTCTCCAACATCATAGAAGTCAACTTTAGTGCAACCACTATTATGGTGTGGTACCTTTGGTAAAAGTCCCATCTTAGTCACTAAATCTAGTGAGATATATCTAAACTCTAAAGCGTTAGAACATGTAGACATATATGGAGAATATCCTGGGCCAAGAGGGTTTAATGGAAGTACTTGCCAATATTCATAATGGTTGTCACTTAACCAATCAATAAACTTATAGCAAGATTCACCAAAATCACCGATTCCGTGATTACCAGGAAGTGAAGAAACGGCAAGTAAAATACCTAAGTGTTTATTCATAAAATATGTAATCCTTTTTGTTAGACACTCAAATAATAAATCATAGATTTTTTATTTTCAATAACAACTATTCCTATATGGGAAATTTCCCATAAGAAAAGAGGATTTTTCAATCCCCTTAATTCTTTATTTAACGAGCCTTTCTTTTTAATAAGAAGAAGCCACCAACAGCAACAACGCTAATCAATGTTGTAACAACTATTGTAATTGTTGCTTGAGTATTATTTGTCTCCGTTGGGATTCCAAATGGTGAACTTACCGCTCTAGAAACGTTGCTACTATTTTTAATAAATCTATCTAGTGTTGGGTGAGAAACGAGCGCGTGGTCATATCTAGCAACTGCTTTTTCAATATATGAACCATCTTGTTTTGCTGTAGCGCCATAAATTAAATCTTTTGATGCACCTGTTAATTTTCCATATTCAGTAGCACAATTAGACCATCCTGTTGGAAGTTTAACGCCTGTTGAATCACATCCAACGTGGCTTAAGAAATATTGTGCCCATTCATCAGCGGCTGCATAAACAGGATCTGTGATGTATGTTGAGCAACCTTCGTAATCAAAATAGAATTCATATGTTCCTGCTTTGATGTTGTGAATGTTACTAGATCCGCCACCATTAAAGTTCGATTTAATTGAATCATGTGCGCTATAAGCACCACACCAAGTAGAATTAGCTTTCAATGTTTTAAAATATGTGTTGGCTTCTAATGTAACTGTACCATAAGCTTCAAGTACGCCATCTTCATTAACTTTGATGTTGGATAATCTTGTATTAACAGTTGGTGTTGTCCAATCTTGAGACGCTCCGCCTTTAACAACTGCATCAACCGTATAAGTACCATAGTTTCCATCGCTCGAAGCATCACCATTCATCCAAATTACAGATAAATCATCTAGTGTAATGTCACCAGTTCTACAATATGGGTTTTTCCATGGGTCCGAATATTTGCTCCAGTTATCAGCAACTCTTAAAATAATAATCCCAGTTGGATTAAAAGCTAATCCTTCCCAAGAATAAACTTGATATAAAGTGTCAGTATTTTGAACAGCAGTACCCCACGTTCCAGTGTTTCCTGCAAATAACCATGCTGTAAGTTTACAACCAGTCCATCTCATATTGTTGTCGTTTTTCTTGATGATGACACTACCAGAATAGGAAGCAGCTTCAGCCTTCTCGACCGGTGCATTCTCACTAACGGATGAAACACCAGCAAAAACACCGACACCTAAGAGCATCGTAGATAGTATAGTAATAAACAATCCTTTTCGTTTCATAAAATAAGAGTCTCCTCTCTCTGATAGTATAAAATGATGGAAATTAGATTCATTCTATTATAAATAGATATGGTAGGCAATACATTTTTGCTTTTAATGAAATTAAAATAGCCGAGGTTAACGCCCCGACTATTTATCATTTGTTGGTTAAAAAAGACCAAGAATTTGAAATCCTCGGTCTTTGTTTAAATAACTAATTAGTTATGTTTCTTTTTAAAGGCGAAGTATAAGCCTGTTGCAATTACAGCAGCGGTTGCTCCAATAACAACGATAATAATTGTGCTGTCATTATTAGGATTAAACACATTATCTAATTGAGAAGCTGGATTATATGATTGTCCCCAAATAAAGTCTTCAAAGTTTTGTGTGCCGTATTTAGTAACAATATATTTATATTTAGCGATAACTTGTTCCACTCTTGTACCATCTTCTTTACCATCATTAATGGTCTTAGATGTGAAGTTTTCTTTTTCGCTATCTCCAAGAGATAAGTATGCAGCTTTTTGTTCAGTCCATACTGTCTTTAAGTTTTCAATAGTCTTAGTGCCACCAAGAATAGAAGTACATGTATCACTAACTTCACTTAAGAATTTGGTTAAGAATGCTTCTAATCCTTCATTAAGCCAGACTTTAATATGTCCTTCTCCATCTGGATAATTGACATAAACTGCAAATGTTCCACCTTTGGTGAATACGAAGTTACTATCATTATCTAATGAGACATAACTATAATTTGTGCCTAATTCATATGTGATAGCGCCCCACTTGCCATTATCTAAATACTCAAGTGCTTTAACAGAGACTGGATGCTCTTCACTTGCAGAATTAGGAATTGTTACTGAACCTTCAAGCATATTGTTTGGATCTGCGCATGAGCTAGATAACATTGTTGCTCCATCAACTTTCCAAGCAGTATCAGCACTACCGGTATAAGTAGCGTCACCCGCGACATAGTAGCCAACTTTTGTATATTTAGCTTGTAGTGGACCTTCTGAACCATCAAGTACAGTGTTCATATCAAATTCAGTTGTACAGGCTACGTTAGTATAGAATCCTCTAAAGACATAACCAGTTTTATTGACAACAGCGGCATCAAGTTTGCTACCAACAGCGCCAAGTTGATTCTTGCCATTTTCAAAACTGACCATGGCCTTTCCTTCAAAGAATCTATCAACAACACCGATATTAAATAAATCACCAGTATGTTTAGAAACATAGAACTTAAGCTCGCTATTCACTTCTTTAACATAAATATCAACTGGCCATGCTGCCGAGAAAACAAAGTTTCCATCTCCATCAGCTTCACCAACTCCATCGATAGCGGTTCCACCATAGAATGACCATCTATCAGAACTATGTTCTACATCGTAATAATGGATTTTAATCTTTTCTCCACCAACAGCAGAGTAGTTTTCTAAGATTGCGATATTACCTTGAGCATCACCAGCATATGCTGGTAATTTTGGAGCGTTTTCAAACTTAAAGTTTGTTTTAGTGCCAACAAGGTAATAACCAGTTTCGTTAGCAACATCTGGAACATCAGAAACATATAAATGTTCATCATTAGCTAAATAGACATTAACTTTCTTAGCACTATCAGCGACATAATTATCAGTTCCATTAACTCCATACCATCTGGAGATATGTGTAGTTGCGTTATATCCTCTAATCTTGAATTCTTCATTAGCGGCTGTTTGATAATTTAATAACATAGCAATATTATCATCATCACCAGCACCTAATTTAGTAGCGCCTGTAAATCCCCAACTGGATTTAGTGCCAACAATGTAATAGCCTTCTCCATCATCAGTTGGATCTGAAGTGTGATAAGTTAATTTACTCCATTCTCCACCATCCCAACCAGTAATGTTATAGATATTACCATCTGCTTCACTAACAGTAAGATTTCCGGTTTGGTTCCATTTGTTGTCCCATTTGTTTTCTAAAGCAGCGCCATTCATTCTACAGAAGATGATTGTATCCGCTTCAGTTGGAACTGTTGCAGTGTAATAACTTGTTCCTTGAACAACACTCATATCAAACCAGTTTGAATATGAAGTGGTGTCATTAAATGCATACATGGCAAATCTAGCGCTATCAGATTTCCAATCATTATTAGGTAACAAATAAACTGCTTTATCAGCTTCAATAGCGTGAGCTCTATAGGAATTATGAGATGCACCAGCGGCTACCCCAACTCCTAGAAACATTGCTAAAGTCGAAGCGATAAGTAAAGATTTTTTCATAGAAAAACCTCCTTTTACTTTTAAAAATATTTGTTCTTATTATTTATTTTACATCTATTTATAGATGCATGCAAATATATTGATTACTCCGCGTTTTTATTTGACTTATTGTATGGGAAAGTTGGGTATATCAAAAACGCTGATAAAAGGAAAGAAATAACGCATGCCGCATTCATAATGTCATGCCAAACGATCTTTCCTAATTCGTTTGCTAAAGGTAAATTCATAGTGATAGTTTGCCATAAAGAATAAACAAAGATTGTTAGTGAAATAGCAAAAAATACACCAACGGTAATCCATTTACCTTTAGAAGGATATCCATTTTCATCAAACATCACGTTTTTGATAAAGAAAGAGCCAAACTTCATTGCTCTAAAAGATAAATAGAAGATAATCGCGCATAAGATAAGGTGAAGGAATAAGTAAGAAATCTCTAAAACATGACTTCCTAATTCAATTCCTTCTCCTTCAAAAGCAAAGCATTGAATAAGGGAATATCCGCATAATAAAAATGCAACAGTAGAAGCGATGCATAAATAGAGAAATAAATTCTTTTCTTTCACGTTCATAATTCCTTAATAGTGAACTTACTCGGCAATTGAATTACCAAGCATCTTGATTATGGATTGATTGATTAATTAATTCAACCAATTCATATCCTGTTGGGTAGTTCC
>CAMOSZ010000108.1:0-8943 GCA_946625285.1 uncultured Caryophanales bacterium
AAAAAATCCCCGCCTTCCCGTTGCTAGAATTTGGGGAAACACCCGAAGGTGTATTGCACAAACTATGACCACTTTCGACATTAAAATTGTTTTTAACTAGTCTTTCACGGATGACTATAGTCAAAAGCTTAATGTCTATTACTTAAACTATCTTAGTAGTTCGTTTTCATAGATCTGCTCTCTTCTCTGCGAGTATTATTGCATAGTGAGTGTCACAAAAGTGCCACACTGACTAAAAAATTTTTAATTTTCTCTTATTACGTAGTAAAAAATTTACATTTTTCTTAAATTTAATATCTTTTCTTCTATAATAAAGGTGTCAATTAATATAGGGAGTTTCTTATGAAAAGAAGAAAACTGATATTCTTAGGATTAATGCTTAGCGGGTTAATCCTCTCTTCATGTGGCCACAATCAAGGGCCAGAAAAACCTGTTGAACCAACTTATTTAACAGTTAGTGAAGCAGTTGCTTTAGCTAATCAAGTGGGAACGGAAGGCACTAGTGAAAAGCAATATGTAACAGGAACAGTAAAAAGCATTAGCAATCCTACATATGGCGAAATGTATATCACTGATGGCGTTAAAGACTTATATGTCTATGGTGTTTATTCAAGTGATGGCACAACAAAATATAGTGATCTAACAACCAAACCATATACGAATGATGAAGTGTTCTTGTATGGATTTGTGAAAACATATAATGGTAATCCAGAGATGGGACAATCTTGGTTAATGAAAATGGTGTCTCATCAAGACGATGTTGATGTTCATGATTATGAGTCAATGAATATTAATAACGCTAGAGGGGCAGCTAATAATAGTAAAGTCCTTGTTCAAGGAGTTGTTGCCACAATCACTTACTCTAACGGTAAAGTTCCTAGCGGTGTTTATCTCGTTGATGATACTTCTTCAATTTATGTCTATAGTCCAGAGATTGCTGGAAGAGTGGAAGTTGGAGAAGAAGTTAAAGTCGCTGGCGTTAAAACCGAATACATCCTTGAAAGCGAACTTGGCTACGCTCAAACATTTGGCTATCAAGGTTCTATTCAATTAGATAAGGCAATCTTTGTAAGTTCTTTAGGAAAGAATAAAGACTTCATAAAGAGTTGGATGCAAGAAACAACCATGAAAAATATTATGGAAACTCCATTAACAAATAACATTACAACTTTAATCTATAAAGTTACCGCAATCGTTAATAAAGTTCCTGGAACAGGATTTGTTAACTATTACATTAATGATTTAGATAATGAAACAGGTTCGTATGTTTATACATTATGTAACGGAAGCGATTTCAATTACTTAGATGCATATGATGGAAAGATTTGCACAGTTTATGTCGCTGTTCATAACGCGAAATCAACAAACTCTGGTATCTTCTATCGTTTAATGCCAATCAAAGTAGAAGAAAACACAAGCTTCTCAATGACTGATGAACAAAAAGCACAATTTGCGTTAGATTATTACGCTTCTAAACAATTCTTAGCAGAATATAGTTCTGATCCATCATTAGAGTTACTTACTTCTGTTGATAATGAATACATTCCATTTACTGATGTTGCAGTTGCTTATACCTCTAATAGTGAGTTAGTTACCTTTAATGAAGAAAATGACAAATTAGTTATGCATATCGCTAACGGTGTTGCTCAAGTTAATGTCACTATGACAGCAACATATAACGAAGTTACTGCTAATAAGGTCATTTCTTTTAAGGTTATTGATTCAGTGCTTCCTGAAACAGAATCTATCGCTGATGTGATTAACGAAGAAGACGGCACTTCTGTTTGCGTTAAAGGAATCGTTATGTCTTCATTAGTGAATCAAACTGGATTCTATATCAATGATGGAACTGGAGTTATCGCAGTTAGAACTACTAAAGAAGAGATGGAAGGAATTGCTATTGGTAACGAAGTAGTGATGGAAGGTAGTAGAAAACATGTCGTTAAATCAGGATCTAGCAATGTTGGTCAATCCTGTATTGATAATGCGACATGTGTTGCTAACTTATTTGGCAATCACCCATATGATAAATCAACATTTATCACTAATAAGACATTCGATGAAATCGTTACTAGTGAAAAGAACAAACAAGCAACAGAAGATTTAACATGCAATGTTTATGTTGCTAAATGCCATTTAAGAAAATCAGGTTCTCAATATTCCACAAACTATTATTTGAGCAATGCTGCTCATGATAAAGAATTCTTGCTTTACGCTGGTAGTGGTGCTCAATATTCAGCGTTTGATGCTTTCAGTGATGATCGTGAAATCACTGTTGAATTCATGCTTGTTGATTGGAATACAAAAAGCGAATATAGAGCGTGTATTGTTTCTGCAAGTGATGGAACAACTACAATCTTAAATACACTCAACTTTCAATAAGCGTTGATAAAATGAAAATAAGTCGTCCATAATGGACGGCTTTTTTGATATGATAGCTATGATACAAACTCACAAAAATGAAAAAGAAAATTATTATCATTGTTATCTCTTCTATTGTTGGCGCCTTGGCTTTAGCGGTCGCGATTCCTTTTATTGTTCTTGGAGTTAGAACCTCTAACTTAAAAGCGGACTATGAATATTTAAGAAGTAATGCTTCATATAATGACAAAGTTGAAATAACCGGAATTGAACTTGTAACCCAACATGTTTCATGTGGATATGCGACAATTGAAATGATGTCTTCTTATTGCGGAAATAAAGTAACAGAAGACGAATTAGACGCAAGAAATAGGTCGATTTCAACTTTTTCCTCAAATGGATTCTTGAAAGAAATAAGTAAATGTATTCCTAGTAAATCATTCGTAATGCGTTCTTATTTAAAACATGATGCATTATTAAAAGAGATTCATGACTCAATTAAAAGTAATAACCCAGTAGCGATTGAATGGGCTGCTAAATATGAAGGGGAGTGGACGCTTCACTTCTCCGTTATTAGTGGGCTAGACTTATTAAACGATAATATAACTATTTATAATCCTTATGGTTATATTGAAAATATCACTATTGATGACTTTATTTCTAGATCATCATTTGAGGCCTATAGCAGTATTCCTTTATTCTTGAATTTTGGATTTGCTTACGGAGCTTTCCACAAGAACACAATCTTCTACGCCAAGTAGATTAGTATCAGAATTTTTATATATAAATTTATTTATATAATAGTTGTAAAATTAACAACTATATTTTATTATAATTGTGACAAAGAAAAGTCGTTAAAACTCGGAACGGATAATCTCACAAATCTGGACACAGGAAGTGAGGTGATGCCCATTGAAAGATTTGAAACACATTGTTACCATCATCTTTCTCTGTCTTCTCCTTTGTTTATTGATTAGTTTCTTTAAATAAAAAAGAAGTCTCTCGACTAACCAACCATTAAGTGTCTGTGAGGCTCCGTTCTTATGGTTATATTATATAAAAATAATTCACACAAAACAACAATCGACAAAGACAAGTCGTTAAAACTCGGAATGGAGGCCTCTTGGACTATTCATAAATAGAAAGGAGGTATCCCACATTGAAAGATGATTTGAAAGAACTAATAAGGATCTTAAAAATCGCCTTGATATGTCTTCTAATATGTCTAATTGGCTTGCTGATGAGATAAAAAAAGAAGCTCTCACGATCTAACAACCATTTAAGTAAATCTGAGGGGGCTCCGTTCTTATGGTTACATTATATAAAAACCATTTGCTCAATACAATATCGACAAAGACAAGTCGTTAAAACTCGGGATGGAGGCCTCGCAAATCGGTAAAGGAAATCAAAAAGAAGTCATGATACTTCTGATGACTATCTTGATTTGTCTCATGTTAGCTTTATTAGCTCTGCTGATAAAATAAAAAGAGCCCTTACCTACTAGTTAGTACCACCTAAGTGTCGGTGAGGCTCCACCTTTGTGGCTATATTATAGCATAAATATTTAGGGGAGAATACTTATGTCTAAAGAAACAATAGGACCAAAAATCAAACAATTTAGAAAGAAAAGGAAACTAACACAGGATGAGTTAGCGGAGTCTTTGGGATATTCTGGAAAATCAGTTATTTCTCATATTGAGAAAGGTGACGCTGATATGACTTATGAAAAGATTTTGCTTCTTCTTAGAACATATATGTTAGACGCTAACGAACTATTTGAAGTTAAGAAGATTGATAAGCAATTAAGTGATTTGGAAACCAAAAGAAAAAAAGATAAAAAAGTAGCAGTGTATATTCATGGTTTATATGGATCTCATAAAGAAGCTGATGATTATTCATATTTAAAAAACGAATATGATGTTGTCGGGCTTGATTATCAAGACAACAATCCCTGGGAATTAAAAGACATAATCAGAAATGAATTTAATAAAATAACTAAAGGCTATAAAGAAGTTATTATTATTGCTAATTCTATAGGAGCATTTTACGCATATGAGCACTTAAGTGAGTATGACATCAAGCGCGCTTTCTTTGTTTCTCCTGTTACAAATATGCACCAATTAATATTAAATATAATGAGTTTGAATAATATTTCTTTAGAAAAACTAAAAGATGAAAAAGTAATCAAAATAGACGATAAAACAACCATCTCCTATGAATATCTTAAATACTTAGAGAAACATAAAGACAATTGGGAAACTCCTACAGACATTCTATATGGAGAAAAAGATAATATTGTTTCTATAAACGATATCTCTAGTTTTTTAGTGAGTCATAGCAATGCTAGATTAACGGTTAAACAAGGCACCGAGCATTATTTCCACACAAACGAAGAAAAAGAATTTATCAAGAAATGGATTTTAAAAGCGTTATAAATTATCTTTTATAATTAATCGTTTTTTCTTGATGTAATGTTATAATAAATATGCTTTTTTAATTATAAAGAGGTAAGTTATGAAAAACATAGTTTTCAAGGTGATTAGGATTGTTGGCACAGTTCTAGCGTTTTTTAATGCTTTGATGTTCTTTGCTTTAAGACCATGTTGGAGTGGAATTAGTTCCACACTTGGTTATAAAGGTGGCGCGAATATAGGACTCTACAATCTCCCACTTATTTTATGTATCGTCTTCTTTGTCGTTTTACTTGCAGATCTAATTCTCAAGAAAATCTTTGCGAGCAAGAACTGGCTTCATATTGTCTTCTTATCAGTTCACTTTATATTTGCCGCAGCAATAATAATTATTATTGCTTTAGGCGCGATTGATTACATGAGATTTGTGTGGCCTAAATTCTTTATTAGTGTTGCAGTCCTTGCAGTATTAATGATGTTTTGGTTCTTGCTCTTTATCTATCCAAAACTCCCTATCAAAGATAATAAATTTGTTAAATATGGTTTATTAGGATTAGCAAGCACTCTCGCAGTTGCTTTCTTAATCCATTTCTCTATCAATAAGATTACTTATAAACCAGTGGTCTATGCGGTTGAAGATAAATATCAAATCGTGTTTTCCACTAACGCGGAAGCTACTGGTTGGGTAGAAATTGGTAGTGAGAAATATTATGACACTTATGCAGGTAGCACTAAGAAATATTCTAAGATTCATAAAATCGAAGTTCCTATGACTGCCTTAGATGCTGCTAAAAAATATACAGTCCACACTCAAAGATCAATCTACTGTGGCCCTTTTGGAGGATTTATGGGTAGAGATATTTATCAAGAAGTGGACTTTAAACCAGTCAACACCAGTGATGGACTTAAATATCTCTCATTTAGTGATATTCATATGAATGATTGGCAGTCTAGTAAAACTGCAAGTTATGTTGAAAACTATGATTTCTTAGTCTTAGCAGGAGATATTATCTCTGATGTTGAAACATTTGATGACGCTAACTTTAATAATAAAGTTGCGTATGATATTACTCACGGACAAATGCCTGTTGTCTACGCTAGAGGCAATCATGATGTTAAAGGAAGATATGGAGAAGAACTCCATAAGTTTGTTGGTGCTAAAGGAGAAGATTTCTTCTATAACTTCTACTTTAATGATGTTTATGGCATTGTTCTTGATTTAGGCGAAGACCATGATGATGGGTGGTGGGAATATTATGACACCGCTCATTACGCCGAATATCACGCTAAACAAATTGAATTCTTACAACAAGAAGTTGCTAAACACGAATATGATTCTTATACCTATCATTTAGGCGTTTGCCATATCCCTGTAACATTTGTTAATTCTCGCCATAATCACGAGCAAGTAAAAGCTGATATGACTGCGTTATTAAATCAAATGGATATTGATATGTTCCTTTGTGGACATCAACATCAAATTATGATTTTTGAACCAGGATTAATTGCTCCTAATACCACTCTTACATATAATCCAAACTATAAGAGTGGAACTTATAAAGGATATCTCACTGATTTTAACTTCCCATCATTTATGGTAAGTAAACCAGGTTTCACATTTAGTGATAGCACAGTACTTCATTCTGCAAAGAGTCAAATTGGTTTTGTGGTGGAAGCTGACTTAGTTTCAAAAACTGAAAAATGTTATTACTTAAATAGTAATGGCCAACGAGTGGAGACCATGAATATGTTCTATGACAAGAATTATGGAACAGAAATCAACATTGATATGAACACTAAGATATTTAGTTAATTAATTGGGAGGAAAATAAATATGCTTTGGACACTTAAGAAATGTTATTACCGTATTAATCAAAAAGTTCTTAAACTTGGATTATGTTTTATGAACTGGAAAGAACCTGAACTATTAGAAGGGGAAGGTGCAGTTTTAAAACTTCCAAAATTCATAAAAGATAAAGGAATTAATAAAGTCCTTATCGTTACAGACAAAGGCTTGATGAATCTTCACATCCTTGATCCTTTGTTTGAAGAATTAAAAGCACAAGGAATGGAATATGTTGTCTATGATGGAGTTCAACCAAACCCAACTATTCCAAACATCGAAGAATGTAAAGATGTCTATATTAAAAATAACTGTCAAGGAATAATCGCTTTTGGTGGTGGCTCACCAATGGATTGCGCGAAAGCGGCTGGGGCTAGAGTTGTTAAACCAAAACAATCAGTTCGTAAAATGAGAGGATATCTTAAAGTTGGAAAGAAACTTCCACCTTTCTTTGCCGTACCTACTACAGCAGGAACAGGTTCGGAAACTACTTTAGCAGCGGTTGTTAGTGATCCAGAGACACATGAAAAGAATGTTATTGCTGATATGCCACTTCGTCCTAAATACGCAGTCCTTGATCCAGCCTTAACTATTGGATTGCCACCTCACATTACTTCTACCACTGGTATGGATGCTTATACCCATGCAATTGAGTCTTATATTGGTAAGAGCAATGTTAAGTCAACAATTAGATATGCAGAAGAAGCTGCTAAAATCATACACGAGAACCTCGAAAAAGCTTACTTTGATGGAAAAGACATGGAAGCAAGAAAAAACATGCTAAAGGGCTCTTATTTAGCAGGAGCAGCCTTTACAAGAGCATTTGTCGGTTATGTTCACGCAATTGCGCATAATTTAGGTGGTTTATATAACACTCCTCATGGACTTGCTAACGCTGTTATTCTTCCATATGTTTTAGAGTGGTATGGTAAGGCTGCTTATCCTAAACTTGCTAAACTCGCTGATATCGTTGGCATTACTAAAGAAGGCATGACAGTGGAAGAAAAAGGAAAAGCATTCATTGAAGATATTAGAAGAATGAATAAAGTGATGAATATCCCTGAGAAGTTTGACTTCATTAAAGAAGAAGATATTCCTACTTTGGTTTCTAGAGCGCTTAAAGAAGGTAACCCAGGATATCCAGTTCCTAAAATTATTGACGCGAAAGAAATGGAAAAAATTATCCGTTCCATTAGAGCGTAGTCGTTATAATAAAAATATAGATTTATGTTTTATTGGCTAATCCCACTTATTCTAGGAATTGTTTTGCTCTCCGCATTTCTTGTTTTTAGAGTGAAAGAAAAAAGAGTAACCGCAGTTATTATTAAAGGGTTTGTTTCTTTGATGTTTATGGCTACCGCGATTATCGCATGGCAAACATCAAATAATCCTCAAAGCACTTTTGGTATTTATGTTCTAATTGCGATGTTTTTTGGATTATTAGGAGATGTATTCTTAGATCTTAAATATATCGTTCTACAAAAAGAGATGTTTTACACAATCCTAGGGTTCTGCGCTTTTGGAATTGGACATATTTTCTTTACGATTGGTTTATTTACCCATTTCTTTAGTTTCACTAGTAGTGCTTTATATATTGTGATTCCTGTTATTATCACTTTAGTTTTATTAGCAATCACTTTATTAATGGAAGTATTTACCAAAATTAGATATCAAAAGATGAAGCCATTTGTTATCGCTTATGGATTATGTCTATTCTTTACAGTTTCAATATATGGTAGTGCGATGATTCAAAATGGATGCAACACTCAATTCATCCTTTTAGCGGTAGGATTTATTTCCTTCATGTTATCGGATTTGATTTTAAACAATACTTATTTTGCTCCTGGATTTACTTCCCCAGGATTTATTATTTCTAATCATATTTTGTATTATGCGGCTCAATTCCTAATTGCGGTGTCGCTATTCTATTTACCGCTATAGAAAGTAACAAAAAAGCTATCTGGTCGCATAACTAGATAGCTTATTTTTTATTTTGCTTATTTTGTGGTTCCTTCTGGTTGCATTAAGAATTGTTCAAACTTATCTGCAAAGAGATGACCTAATTTGATTTCGGATTCTGAATCCCAGTGGGCTCCATCAACATTTCCGATTGGCTCTAAGTGAGTATGTAAGCCTTCTTTAAGAGAATCAATATAGAAGTTATATTCACTTTCAGCCGCGAATTCTTCTTTGGCTTTATTTACTTGAGCGAAGTAGACCCATTCATGGTAGCTGCTAATACCAGCGCGAACAAAGGTAAGCTGTGGCTCGGCGTCGTCTTCACTGAAGTCTTCTCTGACACTCCCAACAAAAGTTCTTAGGTTAGCT
>CAMOSZ010000109.1:0-2625 GCA_946625285.1 uncultured Caryophanales bacterium
GAAAAAGTTCTTTTGATTTGCGAAGAGTGCCTCTCAAGAAACTACACAACCACAATTAAAAAGGAAGGTACAAAAAACCTTCAGATTAAAAAGTTCTGTAAGCGTTGCAATAAGATGACGCTTCATAAGATTAGCAAGTAAGGAGGTCCTTCTCATGGGTGTTAAAAAATTCACATCAGAAGTTATCAAAGAAGGCAAACGTGTTCGCTGGCCTAAGAGAGACGTTTTAGTTCCAGCATTTATTGTTGTCGTTATTATCACTGCTTTAACAGCGTTAATTTTAATGGGCGAAGATGCCTTAGGTAAAGGTTTAATCGATGTCCTTAGAAAGACATTTAATAGCTAGGAGGTATTATCATGGCAGATGAAATCAAATTTACAGATAGTACAACAGATTTAAGTGAAGGCGAATCATCTAATGCTACATTAGGTGAAAAAGCTTGGTACGTGGTTAATACCTATTCCACACACGAAAATAAAGTCAAAGAAAACTTAAAACGTCGTGTTGAATCAATGGGCTTACAAGATTTAATCTTCCGTATTATTGTCGCTGAACAAGAAGTCCCAGTGATGAAGGATGGCATGCCTACTGATAAAACAAGAATGAAAAACCTCTATCCAGGTTATGTCTTCGTAGAAATGATTATGACAGACTACGCTTGGTACGTTGTTCGTAACACTCCAGGTGTCACCGGCTTCGTCGGTTCCTCTGGTAAAGGTACAAAACCATTCCCAGTTCCACGTGAACAAATTGAACCAGTTCTTAAGAGAATGGGTGAAATTGACGCCGATATGTTTGATCGTTATAGTGTTGATGACTACGTTAAGGTTATCCATGGTCCATTAGAAGGCACCGAAGGTCGTATTCTCTCCATCAATAGAGATACCAAAGTTGTTGAACTCGAAACTATCTTCTTTGGTAGATCCACAAAAGTGGAAGTCGACTTCTCCGAAATTGATAAAATCTAACTTGTTAATAACAAGCAACAAAAAACCAGCTTCATTCGAGGCTGGTTTTATTTTTGCGTTTTGCTAATTATTTTTTCTTTCTTCTGGTCTTCACGCCATTGATGGCTTCACGGAAGACTCTGATTTCTTTTGTGCTACCAACAACGAAGATTGTGTCATCAGGAAGTAATGAGTCATTACCACCAGGGACGAAAGAACGGCCGTTACGCATGATAAGAACCACGCTGACGCCATATTTATCTTTAGTCGCTAAATCCTTTAATTGCTCTGGAACATAAGCGCTATTGACGACGATAGAGACAACAGAATACTTATCATCGAGTTTATAGAAGTCTTTAAAGTCTTCATTACCTAATCTATTTGCTAGAGCAACACCAGCTGCTTTTTGTGGCATGATAACTTCTGTAGCGCCCAATTTCTTCATAATTGGTAAATAGTAAGCATCATCAACACGAACGATAATGGATTTGACACCTAATTCTTTAAGAATAACTGTAGTTAAAATACTAGCTTCGATATGAGAACCGAAAGCAACAATCGCGGCATCAACATCTTTGATGCCTAAATCTTTTAAAGCTTCTTCATCAGTCGCGTTAGCAACAGCGACAGTTGGAAGCAAAGCACTGATCTTTTTAACGGCTTCTTCATCGGTATCAATTGCGATAACGTCCATGCCGTTACCAACGAGTTCTTCAACGACAGAAATGCCAAATTGGCCTAAGCCGATAACTGCAAATGATTTTTTAGCCATATAGAGTGTCCTCCTTTAACCGATTAAAAAATCTTCCTCAACAAAACTATAATGCACATTAGAGTTTTTGTCTAAATGATTTTGGAATAACTGGAAAAATGTCATAGGTCCAAGATGACCTAAAAGCATTAAGAAACATAAGACAATTTTTGAACCGACTGTTAGGTAAGGTTCAATACCTGTATAGAATCCAACATTACCAAAGAAGGAGAAACAGGAGAATAAATATAGACCCAGTAAATCTCCTTTAGCGTTCTCCGCCATTGTGTGTCCTGGTATTTCTCTCACCCCGAATAAGGAAACGAGAATGAAACTAACAATGATAATCGTCACAACGACAAACACTAAGCTCATACTCTTGGCGACGATATTGTCAGAGAAGTTACGTTTAAATGCTGGAATACGTTTGCCTCTAAAGTAAGAGACAATGGAAATGACGATGATGAAAATAGTGGTGACTTTAATACCACCCGCTGTAGAAAGAGGTGAGCCACCGATGAGCATCATTAAAGAGCAAACCATCTTACCAGGAAGAGAAATGTCACTAATTGGATAAACGCTATATCCAGCGGTACGACAGTTGATAATGGTCATCACAACTTGGAAGAAATTCATTGGGCTATCTGGTTTTAGTCCATCCGTTAAGAAAAGGAATAAAGACATGACCAAAATTAAGCCACCAGTTGCGGCTAAAATCATCTTGGTAAATGAGCTCCATCTCTTTGGATTTCTATGCTCAATAACAGCGTCAATAATGACTAAGAAAGAGATACCACCAAGAAGTGATAAGAAACCATTATAAATAGTGAAATAGTAGTATAACCAATTATCAGTTAAAACCGCAGTGCCATAAATAGTGTGCAAGCCATCAATCAATGAGCTTGTGGAATTAAATAAGTCAAATC
>CAMOSZ010000110.1:0-33521 GCA_946625285.1 uncultured Caryophanales bacterium
TAAAGGATATTCATGGTCTCTAAAATCATCGGATCTGAATCAAGAACCGTTCCATCTAAATCGAAAAGAATAACTTCGTATTTTTTATTCTTCATTGGTTTTCTCTTTTCTAAATCCTTGAGCGATATAAATCGCTGAACAAACAAGCATAAGCAAAACACTTAATCCGACAATTAAAAGGATGAATCCATTATTAAATTTATTAAATTCAAGGGAATTTGATTGAACATTTGTTCCCATAAAAACGCTCCCTAAAATAACTAAGGTTAAACCAACCACCAATAAAGTACCTGCTACACCAAAGGAAAAAGGTTTATTAACATTAGCGATAAGAGGTTCTTTCTTTTTCAAGCGGATAATATGTCTCACTGCATGGTTTAACGCGATAGCAAATGCTCCACCTAAAACAAAGACGATAGACCACATCCAGCTATAATAACCATCATTACCCATGTTATAAGCACTAAATCTAAGTGGTTCTAAGACAACACGAGTCATGCCGTACCAAATAATGTAAGATGCTGATAAATCACCAAGTTCGAGATATTTTCTTAATCCTTTTCCAATGGCAAATCTAATTAAGAAATATCCGGTTAAGTTACTAAGGCATTCTATAAAGAATAATGGAACATAGATTTTTCCTTCGGGTGCCCAGCCTCCGCTTTCAGAGAATGCCGCATTATTAGCGATAATCTTTGGTAAGAACCACCATTCAGAAGCGTTAACTAAGTTACCGTGAACTTCACAGTTAAAGAAGTTACCCCATCTGCCAACTGCTTGGGCAACTAAAATACATGGAATAATTACGTCCATTGCAATCCAGATAGAGTATTTTCTATTTCTCCAGATAAACCAAATGACACCGATAATGATGCCACCTAAGGCACCAGAAATAACAGTGAGCCCACCTTCCCAAGCAGCGAAGATTGACCACCACTCTCCATTAGCAACTCTTTCAGCGAATCCTCCGTGTTCCCATTCTCCAATAACATATCCAAGTCGAGCAAAGACAATGCCAGCAGGGAAAGCAACGAATAAAGTGGATTCTAAGATGCCATGTTTTCCATATTCAACATAAAATCTATGGTCACAAATCGCGTAGACTAATAAAGCACCACCTAAGATACAAATTGCGTACCACGCTAAATTAGGTTTATTAGATGCTCCCATAGCAGGAGTAACAAATCCTTTTGAGAAATTAATGCCATTCACTAAAGGATAAGCAAGATAATCAGCAATTCCATTGGTGAGTAGCCATAAGCCAATAAAGAAAACAATTCCACTTGCGATAATGGTGATAAATAATCCTTTATCAATCTTTGATTCAATTTCCTTACCGTAATAATGAAGAATAAAAGACAAAGTAAATGTTGGGGTTGCTAATCCAAATATTAAAGAACCAAAGATTAAAGATGCCCAATCTCCTGCATTAAGTGGATAAAGTTGATACATCGCTAAAAAGACAAAGATTAAAACTGTTGAAATCCCAATAGCGCCAACTAGATAGATAAACATTTTTATCTCTTGAGGATAATTAATTGTTTTTGGCATTGGGAATTTCACTACTTTGATTGCTTTATAAATTGCAAAACCAAAAATGCCCAATACAGCGATAATGAAGATAATCATAAAGATTAAAGGCACCATATTATTCACCTAAAACTTTCTTTAAATATTGGCCAGTATAACTGACTTTACTCTTACTAATTTGTTCTGGAGTTCCAGTAGCGATGACTTTGCCACCTCTATCTCCTCCATCAGGACCGATATCAATGATGTAATCTGCAACTTTAATAACGTCTAAGTTATGTTCAATAACTAAAACAGTGTCTCCGTGATCAACAATTCTTTGTAACACTGCGATTAATTGCTTAACATCATGAGAATGCAAACCAGTAGTTGGTTCATCTAAGATATATAAAGTTTTTCCTGTTGGTTTTCTTTGAAGCTCATAAGCGAGCTTAACTCTTTGAGCTTCTCCTCCAGAAAGAGTGGTTGCTGGTTGACCAATTTTGATATAACCAAGTCCCACATCATATAGAGTTTGAATTTTATGTTTAATTTTTGGATGGTTGCTAAAGAACTCTAAAGCGTCTTCAACAGTCATCTCTAAAACTTCATAAATGTTTTTACCTTTGTAAGTGACTTGTAAGGTTTCTTCGTTATATCTTTTTCCGTTACATGCATCACACTTAACATAGACATCTGGTAAGAAGTTCATCGGAACACGGGTTACACCTGCTCCTTCACATTTTTCACATCTTCCACCAGTGACATTAAAGGAGAATCTTCCTTTATCAAAGCCTCTCGCTTTTGCCTCTACCGTATTAGCGAATAAATCTCTAATTTCATCAAATAGTTTGATGTATGTAGCAGGGTTACTTCTAGGAGTTCTTCCAATTGGTTCTTGAGAAACATTAATTACTTTATCGATATATTCTTGTCCGTTCATAGACTTAACTGGTCCAGGGAATACTTCTTTACCAGTAAAATATTTAACGAGTTGTAAATATAATGTTTGATTCACTAATGAGGATTTACCGCTTCCAGAAACTCCCGTAACCGCAATAAAAGTGCCAAGTGGGAACTTAACATTAATATTTTTTAAGTTATTAACTTTTGCCCCATTTATCTCTAAGAACTTGCCGTTTCCTTTTCTTCTAGTTTTAGGAACGTCAATCTTTTTCCTACCAGTTAAGTAATCACTAGTAAGACTATTTTCACATTTAAGTAATCCAGGAACATCACCCGCGTAGACAATTTCTCCTCCGTGGATACCTGCTCTTGGACCAATATCAACAACATAATCTGCTTGTCTAATGGTTTCTTCATCGTGTTCAACAACCACAAGAGTGTTACCGATATCTCTCATTTTCTTTAAAGATTCAATTAATCTTTCGTCATCTTTTTGATGTAGACCAATACTAGGTTCATCCAAAACATACATAATGCCAGTTAATTTAGAACCGATTTGAGTAGCGAGTCTAATTCTTTGACTTTCTCCTCCTGAAAGAGTCATCGCCATACGGGATAAAGTTAAATAGTCTAATCCGACATCGCATAAGAAAGAAACGCGAGATTCGATTTCTCTAATAACCATATTCGCGATAGTTAAATCATTATCTTTGAGTTTAGACGATAATGAAGAAATCCAAGTTTTAAGTTCTCCTAGTTGTAAGCAAGTAACGTCATAAATGTTCTTACCATCAATTAAGACACTTAAAGCTTCTTTATTAAGTCTCATTCCTTTACAAGTAGTACAGGTTGTGTCTCTCATGAATTTCTCATAATAGTCTCTCATCCAATCACTACTAGTTTCTTGATAAAGTCGCTCAATTTTGGTTTTAACTCCTTCAATATAACCAACGCGGTTCATCGTGTTACCACTGCTGCTGCGTAATGTATATTTTTGGATATCAGGAGATCCATAGAATAGGATTTGTTTTTGTTTATCAGTGAGTTCTTCAAAAGGAACATCAATAGAAATCTTATATAAATCACAAAGGAGTTTGAATTCTTGCCATTCAAGGTTTTGAGTACCAACGACATTCTTATAATATTCAAGAGCCCCTTTAGAAATAGATAATTTTGGATTTGGGACTAATAGTTCAGGAGCAGCTTCTCGCTTAATTCCTAAACCTTTACAATCAGGACAGAATCCCATAGGAGCGTTAAAAGAGAATAATCTTGGCTCTAATTTTGGGACTGAAAAACCACATATTGGACAGGTATGACGATCAGAAAGCACTTTTTCTTCAATGCCAGAATAAATAACTAAAAGTCCTTTAGACCAATCTAATGCAGTTTCAATTGATTCATATATTCTCGCTCTATTTTCTGGTTTAACAACAATACGATCAACCACAATATCAATAGAGTGTTTATTATTTTTTTCTAGTGGCTTAACATCTTCAATTAAGGTAAAAACTCCATCCACTCTTAAACGAACAAATCCATTTGCTCTAATTTTATCTAGTAGTTCTTTATGAGTTCCTTTTTCCGCATGAACAATTGGAGAAAGGAGTTGAATCTTAGTTCCTTCTGGATAGGAAAGAACGATATCAGTCATATTAGAAGGGCTAAATGAAATAATTGGAGTGTGATGAGTTGGGCAATATGGCACTCCCACTCTACCAAATAGAAGTCTTAAATAATCATAAATCTCAGTGACAGTACCAACTGTACTTCTTGGATTATGAGAGACTGATTTTTGATCGATAGCAATTGATGGAGCAAGTCCTTCAATAACATCAACATCAGGTTTTTCATAGTTGCCTAAAAATTGTCGAGCATAACTAGAAAGAGATTCCATGTATCTTCTTTGACCTTCAGCGAATAAAGTATCGAACGCTAAAGTGGATTTACCACTTCCAGAAAGACCAGTAAAAACTACCAGTGATTCTTTTGGAATGGTCACCGAAACATTTTTTAAGTTATTTTCTCTTGCACCTTTAATGGTGATGTTCTTTTCCATAAGTGTATTTATTTTACATGAATAAAATAAAACTTTCTACACATATGAGTGTATTTCTTTAAAAGTATAAAAAAGCCAAACTTTTTTACTCGTTTGGCCTAATTAATTTGTTATTGAGGTAATTCTTCACTACTTCCTGATAGTCCAAGTTCTTGAATAACTGGGGCAATATCATTAGATGTTACCATAATGATTTTATCAAAGAATTTTTCATCATCTTCCGTAGGAAGTTCTAAGATTTGATAAAATCTTTCTAAAACATCTGGGGCAATTGGATATTCTCTTTGAAGATTTTGATTAGCAACAACTTGTTTATCGATATTCCACATGACTAAGTCAACTTCTTCAAACAAATGTTTGAGTTTCTTATTACGGTCCACTCTCATTTTCTTAGAGACGTGAGTAGCGTCTAATATGACAACTCCTTCTTTGTCTAAAGAATATGTTTTGGCGAGGGAAAAGAAAATCTTCCACATTAATTCATCTTCATTGAGATTAGATTGTCGACCAGTGATTTCTCTTCTTAATTCGTCACTGCTCACAATATAAACGTGAGACTCTTTAATTTTCTTAATAGTCTTACAGAAATATGATTTTCCAGAACCTGGAACACCTGATAATACGATTAATTTGCTCATATGCAATAAATATAGCAAACTTTATTTTTAAAATAAAGAAAGGGATTGATAAACAATCCCCTAGTCTAATTATTTTGTCTTTTTAGCTATGAATAATGTTATAGATATAAGCATTATCGTAGAAATGTTCAGTTCCAATAGCGATATCTGGCTCTAATCCATTTTCGTAACAAACAAATCTATTGTTAACGTTATCATATCCACCCATTCTCGCTAGAGAAGAGTTTCTGAAGATTGTTCCAACCGCACTTACGAAGTCACCAACAATGCATGTTCCTCCACCAGTTCTTTCTCCGATAAGAGTGGCAAGTCCTAAATAGTTAAGATAAGTTGGGAAAGCATTACCACATGAGAAGGAAGAAGTTGAAGTCATACAATAATAATTGTAATTAGTGTAAGAATCATTTCCGTAAACATTGTCATAGTTCAAATCACAGTTATAGAAAACTTCAAATGTTTCATGAGTGCTACCATAATCAAAAACCATGCTAGGGTGTTCGCTTAAGAACGTAAGTAAGAATGGGATACAGTTCACCACTCCTCCAGTATTACAAGAAAGATCAAAAACGACATTTTGAATTGCGTTATTGGAAGATATTTCATCAAATGCTTTCTTAAAGAATAGCTTTGTATCTAGTTCATGAAGGTCTTCGTAAGAATAGCTTTGATAATCAACAGTAGCAGAATCAGTGCCCCAAAGCATATTGAAAGCATCAAATCTAATAAATGCGGTATCTTGATAACAATCTACTCCAATGCCTTTGCCGCTATCACTTCTTTGAGTAGAAAGCGTTGTATTCTTTCCAATTACTCTTGTGTAATAATCGTTACTATATACACCTTCACGATAAATATTTGATGCTTCTTCTCTTAAAGCATCATCTCTATAGTAAGGCTCTAAGCTTAATAATCCTGCATGGCATTCAAATAGCCATTCTCCACTGAAATGGGCAATTGTTTTTGAAAAAGTTATAGGATCTGAAGACATAAATCCTTCTTTATAACCAAGATTAGTGAGTAATAAGTCAATATCAGTAATACCTCTAGTCTCAAATAATCCATAGTTATTCTTTAAAGAATAAAGAAGTGAATTATATGTATAGTCAATCATCTCTTGGCTTCTAACATAATTCTCATTATTCCATGGGCTATTGGTATAGTATTCATCTTTATATGTTTCTTCGCTGTAAATTGATGAAGCAAGATAACAATCTTTTCCGTTATATGCAAGTGCACCAAAATATTCAGTGCAGAAAATGTCCGCTAAAGGAGTAAGAGGCGCATAGGTCCTATTATATTCATCTTTGATGATATCTAAATTGAATTCACCAAGGTCATAAGTTATTTCAATATCTCTAGAATGATAGATTCGGCTTCTTGAAGTATCGATTTCAATATGATTTTGATCTCCATAAAGAGAAAGCTTTCCTAAATGAGCACCATTAATTAAACCAGCGTTACAATTAAAACTTCCTGAGATATCTCCAACAGTAACTGTGTCATTTATTGTATCAACGATGATATAGCCTTTATTACTATTACGAGAATCATAATATATTTTCCCAGGTTCTCCATCTACTGGGCTAGCACCTCTAATTAAATTATTTGTGGTGTGATTGGCGGTATTTCTCGCATTAAAGAATTCACCAACTTCAACATAAGGAACATCGTTTTTGTTGACTATGTTATAAATAGAGAAAGTAGAAGTATATCCTTCACCAAGAATCATTCTTGTCGATGTTCTATTAGTGATGACGTTCGTATCGTAATTATATAAATCAGTAATTTCAACATCATCACTATTACGGATAATAATTGACCATTTATTGTCTAAATTACTTAAGTTACCAGTAACATTAATAAGTTTGTTACTATTTTTAGCTTGGTAGATTTTATCGTGGATATCTGTGATATCTAAGTCCGCTAAAATGTTTATGGCTTCATAAGCATATAAAGGTGGATCATATATAAATCCGCTAGCGAATTCATATCCACCTAAACTTGTGGTTATTCCTTCATCAAAATTATCAGGAATGACTCCATTAACTTTAATGAGTCTTGAATTCGCATATTTATCATTATTGCAGTAGGTAGAAGTTCCTAATCCATTTGTTTTTAAATCACTAACCCCTTCATACACTACTGGTTCATATCCTGTTGGATTAGTTTCATAAGCAACTGTAATAGTAGGGTTAATTACTTGAGGAACATTACCTACTACTCCAATTTCTCCTCCACTAACATCAACGACATTGCCAACATTAAAAGAATCAGATACATCACTAATCATAATCGCATCTAATTTACGAGTATTTTGATTCACTCTTTGAACAAAGATGTAATCACTATGAACTGCAGTTACTGTTCCTCTAAAGCTATAAGGACTATCTATTGTTGAAGATGAAGCACTACTATAGATTTCATCAACAATGTCAGAAATCTCTCTCATTTCACTTGGAAGTTCACAGCTATAGTCTTTATTTGCTAAAAGCCTTAGGGTGTGTAGTCCACTAGTGACAACGACTCCAATCCCTAAACTAAATGTTAGTCCGATAGAAGTAATAAGTAATGATTTCTTTTTCATAATTATTTTTTATTTTACCATGCGCTCATACGTCATCACACAAAAAAAGACACGCATAGGCGTGTCTTTAATTGTAAATCTTTGATTTATTAGGCGAGTAATTCTTCTTTAAGTTGAGCAACAACTTCGCGACGGTTCGCTAATTGGTCTTCACTTAATCTAGAAACTTTAGCTTTAGCAGCTTCGATTTCTTCTGGAGTAACTTCACCGACTTTTAAGACTGCTTTTTCAGCTTTCTTATAGTCTTTCTTTAAGATTTTTAATAATTGTTCGTTTTGCTTACGAATTTCAATCTTTTGTTTCACCACATTTAAGTAGCTTTCTGGAACATAGGAAGAAATGATTCTAGATCCTTCTCTCCATTGGCGGTAAAAATATTGGTGACCAGAGATTGTCTTGACTGAAATGTAGCCTCTTGGAAGGGAATCAATAACCTTCTCAATGAGAGAGACCTCGATAAGGGACTCAATGAGGACTTCAACTTGTCTTTCACTTTTTTTCATATTTTTTACTAACCTACCGATTTCTATTATCCTTGTTTGCAGCAAACTCTTTCTGGCCAGAGTTTATCACAACAGCGTTGTTATTTTATAGGATAATTTTATTAAAGTCCAAACTTTTTAATTCTGTTCCAACGATCTTGTGCGTATTTTTCAGCTTTTGTGAGTAATTCTTCAGCGTGTTCAGGATTTACTTTTGGTAATTGAGAGAATCTGGTTTCTGTCATGATAAATTCTCTGAATTTAGAGTAATCTGGTTCTGGCATATCGATGCTTAAACCTGGTTTACCTTCAGCAACTAAACGTGGGTCATATCTAAAGAGTTGGAAATATCCACATTCAACAGCCTTCTTCTCTTGCTTCATGGAGTTGGATAAACCGCCTTTAATACCATGGTTTGCACAAGGTGCATAGCAGATAACAAGGGATGGTCCATTATAACTTTCAGCTTCTTTTAAGGCTTTGATGGCTTTAACAGGATTGCTACCTAAAGCGATTTGAGCAACATAGACTGTTCCATAGCTCATGGCGATTAAGGCTAAATTCTTTTTAGGAGTTAATTTACCAGAAGCGGTAAATTTAGCAATACTACCTGTTTGAGATGATTTGGAGGATTGTCCACCAGTATTAGAATACACTTCGGTATCCAAGACTAAGATATTGACATCTTCTTCGTTAGCGATAACGTGATCAAGTCCACCGTAACCGATATCATATGACCAACCATCACCACCGATGATCCAAACTGATTTGTCTTGTAAATCTCTTTCGTAAGCGAGAACTGATTTAACTTCAGCGTCTTTACTTGCTTTAACTAAGTTAACGAGTTCTGGAACGATTCTACGAGATTCTTTTCTATTCTTGATATTGGCGAAGTATTCGTCAATCTTGGCCTTGAGTTCAGCTTCCACTGTATCTCTTGCTTTAGCAGCTTCTAAGATTTCCACTGCTGCTTTGAGTTTGGTGTCAGTAGCAACTCTCATGCCATAACCGAATTCAGCGTTATCTTCGAATAAGGAGTTAGCCCATGCGATACCTTGTCCTTCTTTATCGGTGCAGAATGGAGTAAGTGGAGTAGAACCACTATAGATGGAACTACAACCAGTTGCATTAGCAACTAACATATCTTTACCGAATAATTGAGAGACGAGTCTGTAATATGGAGTTTCACCACATCCAGCACATGCGCCAGAGATTTCCATATATGGCATTAAGAAGCCAACACCTTTTGGTGTTTCTTGTAATGCTGCTGGAAGTTTATCTGCTTTATAAGAGACGTGTTTGAATAAGTATTCAGCAGCTTCTTCTTGTGCGAATTGTGATTTGGCTTCAACCATTTCAATGGCGTTCTTGCCAGCTTTATTAGCGTTACATTCAGCAACACAGAGGCCACATCCAACACAGTTTCTTGGTGAAACTTGGATACGGTATTGATGTCCTGGAACACCCATTGCTGGTTTGACATCGTTCTTAACGAGTTCTGGTGCGTTAGCGAGTTCTTCTTCGTTTAAGAGGAATGGTCTAATTGTCGCGTGTGGACAGACGAACGCACATTGGTTACATTGGATACAGTCTTCTTTGTGCCAAAGTGGGACTCTATCAGCAATGCTTCTTTGTTCTTTATATGTGATGTCTGGATTCATTGTGCCATCTAAGAGTTCCCATTCGGTGAATTTAGAGACTGGTAAGTCATCTCCACCTAAGTTACCCATAACAGCAACATATGTATCGAAATATTCATCACCTGTTAATTTTCTTTCAAATTTTGGTTCTAAGGAAGCCCAGCTTGGATCGACTTTGACTTCTCTAAGTCCTTCTGTACCAGCATCAATTGCTTTCCAGTTAAGTTCGACGACTTCTTGGCCTTTCTTAGCGTATGATTTTTCAGCGAACTTCTTCATCCATTTATTGGCTTCTGCATATGGCATAATGTCTTGGTTGAGATAGAAGAATGAAGCTTGGAGAATGGTATTTGTATGTCTACCCATACCGATTTCACTAGCAATCTTGTTAGCATCGATAACGTAGAATTTAGCGTGTTTCTTTGCTAAGAGATATTTTGTTCTATTTGGCATGACCTTGACGAGTTCTTCATCACTCATATCTGTATTGAGTAAGAATGTTCCGCCTTCTTTTAAGTTCTTGATCATATCGAACTTGAATAAGTAGGTATCAAGGGAACAGGATATGAAGTTTGCGTTTTGGACATAATAGGCACTTCTAATTGGTGTCTTACCAAATCTTAAGTGTGAACGAGTAACACCACCTGCTTTTCTTGAGTCATAAGCGAAGTATGCTTGGGCATATTGTCCAGTAGCATCACCAATAATCTTAATAGAAGATTTATTAGCAGAAACTGTACCATCACTACCTAAGCCATAGAATAAGCAGCTTGTGTAATCCGCTTTGACGTGGAAGTTATCGTCAACAGGGATTGATTTATGTGTGACATCATCGTTAATACCGACTGTGAAGTCATGATGACGTGCATCACTATTTAAGAAGTCATAAACAGCTTTGACATCTTTTGGTTGAGTATCTTTGCTGGATAAGCCATAACGGCCACCTATAACCTCAACATCAAGACCAGCTTGTTTAATAACGGAAACGACATCTAAGTATAATGGTTCGCCAGTAGCGCCCATTTCTTTAGTTCTGTCTAAGACTGCAATTCTCTTAACGGTCTTTGGTAAGACTGCTAATAAATGTTTTGCAGAGAATGGTCTATATAAGTGAACCTTAACAATACCGATTTTTTCATCTTTGAGTTCATCGATAACTTCTTTTGCAGTATCGGTAACTGAACCCATAGCGACGATTACTCTATCAGCATCTTTACGACCATAATATGTAAATGGAGCATATTCTCTACCAGTTAATCTACTTGCTTCATTGAAGTATTTAACTGCGTAATCAACGACTTTATCGTAGTGAGCATTTTGTGCTTCTCTACCTTGGAAATAAATATCATCATTTTCAGCACCACCACGTGTGACTGGGTGAGTGTGTGGGTTTAAGGCACGAGCTCTGAATTTCTCGACCTTATCCATTGGAAGTAATTTCTTCCATTCATTTTCATCAACGAATTCAACGTTTTGAATTTCGTGAGATGTTCTAAATCCATCAAAGAAATGACAGACAGGTGTTTCGGCATCAATTGCTAATAAGTGAGCAACTGGTGTTAAGTCAGCGATTTCTTGAACTGAGTGGGAACAAATCATTGCGACACCAGTTTGTCTAATCGCATAAATATCTTGGTGATCACCAAAGATTGATAAGGAACGAGTTGCTAATGAACGAGCACTAACATGAAGGACGACAGGTAATAATTCTCCAGCCCATTTGTAAATGTTTGGAATCATTAAGAGCAAGCCTTGGGATGCAGTGTAAGTTGAGGCAAGAGCACCGGCTTGAAGAGCACCGTGAACTGCACCAGAAGCACCTGCTTCAGATTGCATTTCGCTAACCTTTACAACACTTCCAAAATAATTTTTTCTTCCTTTACTGGCTTCAACATCAATAACTTCTGCCATTGGGCTAGAAGGAGTGATTGGATAAATACCAGCGACTTCAATGAAGTTATAGGATTCTAATGCTGCTGCAGTATTACCATCAACTGAGAGCATAGTCTTTTTTACTTCCATGTATTTTTTTCCTCCAAAAATAACCAAAATTAATATACACGCGTATAGTCACGCATTCAAGGTTAAATATTAAAAAACGGGAAAGGCAAATGCTTTCCCTGTTTCTTAAAACTTACTTCTTTGCTTTACGATTTGCTTGTTCTTCAGCGATGAGTTTTTTAAGAATTCTTAAGTCAGTATCTGAAAGAACAATGTTTCGATCTAATAGACCTCCAACAGAAGTCATCTTGCGATAAATGAAGTCATTAATTGACTCATATACTTCGAGGTCTTTTTTCTTAATTGATGGTTGCTTATGAACAAGAGTTCTATTCTCTTCTTGGTCAATGACATATTGTTTTAATTGAGGCACCAACTCCATCAAGTTAAACTCTGGATCCATTTTTAAAGTTGGTTCAAAGTAAGAAAGTTGCTCGTTGATAATTTCAGGATATAATCCCACCACTCTAGAGAGTCTCTCACTAGTTACGTATTTACGATTAATCTTAGTTATACCACTTAAAAACTTTTTGATATCACTAACCTTAGGTTCTTTCATAAGTTTCACCACCTACTAACTATGTATAGTTTATCACAAAAAGCGCAAAATAAAAGACCTCCATGTTGGAGATCTCTTGTTAATTTACTTCAATCAAATATTTATCTTCAACGTTTTGCGTTGAGTGAAATATTCTCAAGATCATAACGGTGCGAGTGTGTTCATCAATTTTATAAATTGCAATATAGGACTTAATTGTAATAACTCGAATCGAAGAATCGTTTTTGAACTGACGAAATCTATACGGCATATAGGATAGACTTACCAATCTATTCTTAATTTCTTCAATTATATCTTTAGCCAGTTTAGGTTCTAATAAACAAAAGGCAATATATTCAAAAATGCTTTCAATGTCATCGGTACAAGAAGGAGATAAGACAACTTTATAATCAGTTGTCATATTTTTTCTTTATATCATCAAACGCTTTGTTTATCTCAACGCCTTTCCCTTCTTCGACCTCTTTAATAGCGGTGTCTAGTGTCTCCTCTAACTCTTCATCAGTTAAGAGTTCATACTCCATCGGCTTCTTTGTAGGCATTTTCACTTCAAAAGGAAGTCCGTTGTTTAAAATTATTTGTTTAAAAAACAAATTAACAGCCCCTGAAAGTGATAAGCCTAAATTTGAAAGAACTTCTTCTGCCTCATTTTTTAAATTAGGTTCAATTCTTATAGACAAATTTGATGTTTTCATAAATCGCACCTCTCACTTAAATTATATACATTGTATTTACAAAGACAATACACAAAAAGCGCAAAATAAAAGACCTCCATATTGGAGATCTCTTGTTTAATTAAGCTTGTGGTTCGCTTTTCTCTTTGCCTTTGGTAATAACACCATAGACAATCGCGGCTAAGGCTGCTCCAGCAAGTGGGGCTAAAATCCAAATCCAAATTTGAGAAAGTGAAGTTGTGTTACCAGTAAAGGCTTGTAATAATGCAGGCGCTAAGCTTCTTGCTGGGTTAACAGATGTTCCGGTAAATCCTAATCCTAAAAGATGGACTAAAGTTAATGATAAACCGATAACAATACCAGCGTGTTTTCCATCGTGATATCTCTCATCTGTAGAGCCTAAGATAGCGATAACAAAGATGAATGTGAGTAACACTTCAACGAAGAATCCGGCAAATAAGGACCAGACATCAGTTTTGAGCTCTCCATCCACTGTTACTTTTAGTAAATCTTGGATTTCATTTCCACCTAAACTACTGAAGTTACCTCTTAAGCATAAGGCAAGGAATAAACTTCCTACTAAAGCACCAACAACTTGTGCAATGACGTAAAAACAGAAATCTTTTAAAGTAATCTTTTTACGAATGAGCATTGCTAAGCTAACTGCTGGGTTGATGTGACAGCCTGAAATGTTTCCGATTGAGTACGCCATTGCGACGATAACTAAACCGAAAGCAAGAGAGGTTGCTCCCCCCCAGCCAAGTTGGCCTTCCACGATTTGGCCTGCCACTACTGCAACACCACACGCTGCAAAAGTTAAAACAGCAGTACCAATGCATTCTGCAAGATACTTCTTCCAGTTTTCTTTCATATATAATCTCCTCCTATTCACTATATCGTGAATTATTAAACAATTTTAAGTTTTCTAATACAATCTTTGCAACGAAAAAGAAGAGAATAGAAATCATCACGCCCATAGAAACATCACTTAAATAATGAGCGCCAACATACATTCTGGCAAATGACACAAGAAGTGTCCATGCTAGAGCGATGTAAAAAGTAATATAAGATGCTGTCTCATATTTCCTATTAATATATGGTAAGAATAAACTTGCCATTAATAAGACACCACAGCTACCTGCATGTCCACTAGGGAATGACTTAAATTCTTCGGATGGAAGATTAAGCGCTTCCATATAATCCTTATAGTTAGAACATCTATCCCACCAACTATGGAAATCTAAACCACCTTGAAGCGATCTAAATCTTGGACGATGCATGATACTCTTAAGTAAGGTTACTCCACCGATTAATGTTAGTCCGATAGCGGCGAGTAAAATAAGATAAATAATCCAGAGATTATCTCTATCAGTTTTACTTGTTAAACGGAATCCTAAAAAGCCAATCGCTAAATCAACTGGTAAAGAAATCAAATATCCCATTGGACGAGCAATGCCTAACATGTCAAATCCGTTAGGGCCAAAGAATTCTCGACCACTAAAATAGATTGCTAAACCAATCGCAGCCACACCCATAACTAGACAAATAATCTTCCAAACGAGATGTGGGAGTTCCTTTTTAATTCCAAAATATAGTAGTCCTCCTCCAATAAAGGCCATCACTCCATATCCTGGAGTTGTTCCAATAACGGAAACGACTAAACCAAATGTATCCTTTTCATGAAATAAGGCATCATTGATTTGAAAATCAAAGAATGAGCCGATGATAAACGCCGCAAGGAAAAAAGCGAATACCAAATAGATATGTAAATCAAGTTTTTTCATAGCAATATAATTATAGACTATTCTTCAAATAATGGGGTAGATAAATAACGGTCCCCACTATCAGGGAATAACACAACAATATTCTTCCCAGCGCTTTCTTCTTTTTTGGCCTCTTTAATAGCGGCTGCTAAAGCTGCGCCAGAAGAAATGCCCACCAAGAAACCTTCTAAATTGGAAACAAGGCGTGCAAATTCAAATGCGTCAGAATCGCTCACAGGAGAGATTTCATCAACAACATCGAGATTTAATACTTCAGGAATAAAACCAGCGCCTATACCTTGTATTTTGTGCGGTCCTGCTGGGTTTCCAGAAATAACTGCGCTTGAAGCTGGTTCAACGCCGATAATTTTGACGTTTTCGACATTCTCTTTTAAATAGCGACCTACTCCACTAATGGTGCCACCTGTACCAATACCAGCAACAAAGACATCAACGTTGCCGTTAAGGTCGTCAAAGATTTCTGGACCAGTAGTTTTATAGTGGGCCATTGGGTTAGCAGGATTAGTGAATTGACCTAAGATAATTGAATGAGGGATTGACTCATTTAATTCCTTAGCACGAGCAATTGCTCCTTTCATTCCTAAAGAAGCATCGGTTAATTCAAGTTCAGCACCATACGCTTTAAGAAGTTTTCTTCTTTCAATTGACATGCTTGAAGGCATCACTAAAATGCAGCGATATCCTTTCATTGCACTTATAGAAGCAATTCCAATGCCAGTATTACCACTTGTTGGTTCAATAATTACTGATTCATCAGTAAGAAGACCTCTTCTTTCAGCGTCTTCAATCATTGCTAAAGCAATACGATCTTTAACTGATCCGGCAGGGTTAAAAAGTTCAACTTTAGCGTAAAGACAACACTCTAAACCGAACTCCTCTTCGACATGACGTAATTCAATGAGAGGGGTTTTCCCAACAAGCTCATAAGCGTGTTCCTTAATCATAAGGTTTTACTCCTTATTGTAACGATTATAAATAGAATCTAAGGCAGCGATATTCGCTTTGCCAAAATTATAAAATGGGATAGGCATGACATAAATTTGTCCAGAATAAACAAATTTGTAATAAAACATAATAACTGTCTTATCATCAGTTTTGCCTTTAACGAAGTCGATAGCAACTCCTAACGGTCTTTGACCACTGAAGTTTTCACTCATCGAGAAGTTATTGGAGAAGTTCTCTAATAACTCTTGGTTATTGAAATAATAACCTTGTCCTTGACGAGTATAACCACCCATATCTTGATTTGTCCATTTGTAGACGAATTCAAATGTGCTGAATAAAAGTAACTCTGATGGGTAATGATAATATTCAGGGACATTTGGTTTGTCATATACTGGTTTGGATAATAGAGATGGTCTAGCACCTTGATCAGTAAATTCAATTTGGAAATAGTAAGTTCCGTAATAGCCGCTTGCTTTATCTTTTAAAGCGATAGCGCCAGTACCAACATTACTACCGTTATAAATGCTCATGTAATAATTTGGATGGAAATACGCACTAGCAGCGTAGCCACTTTCTTCTTCTCCAAAATAATAAATATCTTGGATGAAGTTATTATCCTTGAATAATCTTCTCATTGTAGAGAAGTTATCGTTAATAGTTAAATAAGTCCCTCCATTACCGACATATTCATCGACAATCGAGTTTTTGCTTGTTCCAAAATCATGAGCATCATAAATTATTTGGCTTCCAGAATAATCTAATGTGAATCTTAAATATTGTTTGTCACCACTTTTGCGATAAGCAATATTAAGTGAATTAACATTCACAATTTGATCAGAAGTATAACCAATGCATTTAACAAATGCCATTTTGAAATCTTTACTACTAACTTTTACTGAAGTGTCCTCTGATTTGATACTGCTAGTAAAACCAACATCTGCTCCTAACATTGTTGGGTAATACTTATCTCCCCATAAAGATTTGCCTTTAGAGAGGATTTCACTACTCACATAGTCATCAAGGTTATATCTAAGGCGATAAACACCTTGAGAATGTTGAATATAAATATCAGTTGCAGAAGGAACGTTATTTGGAACTATTCCAATCGAATTATTTGTGTAAATAATATCGTGATTATTGGAATTACCGACATAAGTAAAAGTATAGTTTCTCTCACTAGCGAGATATTGAATACCAGTTTTCAAATCACTAACAGTGATATGGTTTTCTTTACATCCCGCTAAAGAGAACAAAGGTGTAATAAGTAATAAAGCTAATAATCGAGATTTTTTCATACCTTAATTAGCCATTATGTCTAGCAAATGGATGGAATCCATGTGGTTGAAGCGCTTCATCAACATCACCAAGGATTGGTGTGTAATAGGTATTGAATTCTTCATCAATTTCTCTTTCTGCTAAGAAGACACAGAAATAACCTGTTGAGGCATCATAATAGAATTCAAGATACATGTCAGCAACTGCTGGTTTAGTAGTCATTGTTTGAATATCCATTGCGTAGATATAAGCATCAACATAACTTCCATCATATTTATATGCAAAATAGAAGATATCTGTTCCTAAATCTTCACCTTCATCTGTGATGTAGTGATCAGAAATATAACCTTTAGAATAACCGTTTTGATATTCTTCGGTTGTAAAGACAAGGTGTGTATCTGGATATGCAGTTGAATCCCATGTGCCAACTGGGTTAGCGTGTGCTGGGATAATATAGATTTCTAAAACTGTTGGAGTTGCACCAGCTTCGTAACGTGTGGAGTTAAGCGTGATATTAACTTTAACGTTTTCAGTAATATTTTTTGCTCCAGTGGTATCAATAACTAAATCAGCAGAGTTTGGTGCAGATTTGATTGTTAATAAGCTTGTATTGCTACTAGTAGCAGTATAAACAAGTGGTGAACCACTTGGAGATGGTTGAATTCTGAATTTATATGTTCCGTTAGCGTGAACATTGGCTTGATACCAAGATTCGACTGGAGCATAACTTGGATCACTAATGACATCCATAATGTAGAAGCTACGGATATCTTTACCAGCGATAACGTGGCAATTAACATCTAAAGTTGCACCTTTAATAGTTGCAGCGTTGACGTGGTTAGAGAAAGTAACAACTGCATCGCCTTCGTTATGAGCCGCCATTTGGTAATATAAATCAGTTGGGAGTTTAGCAATTACATCTTCATTAGAAGAAGCAACTGGGCCATATTGCCATAAGTCTAAAGCGGTAGAAGGAGTATAAGAGATAGTAATTTCATCTTTAATCTTTCCACTACCATCACTAATCATGACGCCTTCACCTAAAGCAAAATAACTATCAGTAGCAATAGTTGCCTTATCAGTAAGTGATTTAGAGACATAGCGATATGAATCAATAGAAGTAATGTAGTATGGGCTTGGATCAAATGTGCATGCTTCATTAGCAACACCATAGGTGTAGGAAGCATTAATTTTGATTTTGACTGATCCAGTTTGTCCAGTTAATGGTTTGTGTTGTTGGAAATCCCATTGATCTTTAGAGAATAATGTTTCTTTGTAGACTAATGAGGTAACAGCACCTCTTTCATCAAAGCTTAAATCAACATCATAAACATAAGCTTCATGACGTTCACTTGAATAAGTAGAAGCACTATGATCATATTCAACAGTGGTATCAACTGCGGTTGTAAATCCGTTAGCGGTTGGGTTAGAAACGATTGTGCTAACTGACCAAGAGACGTCGTCTCCAGTAACTCCAACACGATAAGCCCACATAATATCTTTTTCAAGTAAGTAGGCTGGGTTATGGGAAGTACTATTAATTTCTCTCATAACATTAGATTTGCTCTTCGCGTATCTATAGCCATAGTCATCGCCATCGATAACATCATATCTAGCGGAGTAAGCGCCATAATTGTTGTAACTTTCTCTGAAGCGGTCATCATTGATGGTTTTGCTTCCTTCTTTTAAAGCATATGTATCAACAACTTCGTATGTCTTATTTGTTTCATCATAGTGACGATAAACAAGCATATTGTGATCATCGAGTTTATCTTCGATAGTTGCTAAAGTTGTATTGTTATTGTATTTCTTCCAGGAGAATTTATGGTTAAAGACATCAGTTGTGGATTTATCCATAATTTCATATTCTGCGGTAGCAAGATCTGGAATATACATTGCTGGTTCGCTTCTAACAGCGTAGCTGTCAATTAAGACAGAAGCGAGTTGAGGAGCAGTAGTTGGGTAATTATCAATTCTCTTTCTTTGAACTGAGAAAGGTGCTTCATCTTTGCTTTCATCATAGAAGAAGTCATATGTTGCGCCTCTAGAAATTTCAAAGTTATAGTTTGGATTACCTGTAATCATGTGGATATCACCAAATGAAACTGATTCATCAAGGTCTAAAGCTTGTAATTTGCTTTCTCCAACTTTGATGTTGAATTTAGCGAATAATCCACTTCCAGCTGGAACAGAAACATTTCTAGCAGCCCAAATACCTGTAGACTCTTTGGTAAACGCTGCTACGAAGTCGCCATCAATAACGACATCACCATTAACAGAAACTCTGATAACAATAGATGCGGATTGGTTTGGCATTGTGAACTTATATGTTTTACCATCTGCTTCAGGAGTCAATATACGGTTTGTATTTAAAACAACTTCCTTTAAATTAAAACCTTCATCAATTGAGTTAATAACTAAGACTACTTCTTCACCCTCTTGAGCGCGTTCTTTATTGATTGAATAATGAACGGATGTTGGAGCGGTAACCATAATCTTGTAGTCATCGACAATGACTGGTCCAGGTGGAACAACTGATCCTCCACCATCTGATGGTTGATTACATCCAGCTAATAAAAGAGCAATAGAAGCAATACCAATAAGTAAATTTTTCTTTTTCATAGTAAGAAATCCCTTCTTTTTAATTTTTATCTAGCAGTTAACATTGTTAGTAAGCCGTCTTCAACGTACATATATACGTAATCTGAACATCTAGCAACGACAAGACCAGTAAGGACTGTTAACTTTGCAGTTGATTTTGTTGTTTTGATTGTGAAACTATATCCATCAAAGTATTGAACATAAGAATCATAAGTAGCGGTAAATGTAATAGAAACGTTTTGTTCGTAATCATCTCCACCAGTAATTGTTCCGGTAAAATCTGCTGTTGAGAATTCGGTAACAGTTAATCTCCAAGAACCAATATAAGCTGCATAGTCTTCTGGAGAAGCAAAATAGTCAATGTTATATAGTCTTTGTGGCATATATTCTGCTGTATATTTTCTTCTCACATGGATGATATTACGATAAACAAGCATTCCATCAGCGTCTTCAATCTTGAGAATAAAATCTCCGATTGCATTAGCAGTAGTAATTGTGAAGTTAGTTGTAGAGCCTTCTTCCATTGTTGCAGTCGCTAAATTTGGATTTGAAATAAAAATTTCAAATGCCGGATTAACATTGGTTGATGTATAGCTAAATAAGTAAGTTGAATCGTTGGCGATGTATCTGCCAACTGCAACATCAGCAAATGTTTCTCCATAGCTACCATTCTTTTGAATATAATCTTTTGATTTAAACTCGACAGTTCCGTAATCAGTGATTTCATATTCATCACCACTTGTGTCTTTATGCTTACCTTGGTCACCACAACCAACAAGCATTGGAAGTACGAGTAATAGTCCTAATATTTTTCTAAATTGTTTCATTTTCTCCTCCTCGATTTATTCTATAAATCATAAATGAAAACCTTCACAGTATATAGATGCATTCTTATATGTCGCAACATTGTTGAGATCACTTAAGAACGTCATTTTTCCATCAGCAAGTCTTGCTCTAATAGTAGTACCAACTGACACCCAAGCATAGTTTTGAGTTTCAACTGTGAATGTAATGACATTTGTATCAGCATCATAACTGACACCTAAGTCAGCTTGATATTTACCAGTGCCACCATCTTTTAAGTGAGCTTTACAGTCACTTTCAGATTCATAGTTATTAAACGAAATTACTAGAGTGTAATCTTCTTCATCCCAACCACTATAGTATGTGCCACTAAACGTGAGACCTTTTAAGTTAGGGAATGATGCAGTAACTTCTTCATCACTAACAACTGTGAATGTTTTAGCGGAAATATTGATGGTAACAACCACTCTTCTAGTTCCAGTAGTTAAGGTAACTGTTGTTCCGTTAATAACTGCAACAAAGTCAGTATTATCGTAAACAGCGTTATCTTCATTTGGAATAACAAGGGTGTTTCCTTTATCATCTTCGTAGACTCCATATGGGTCAACGATTTCTGCTCTTAATCGATATCCACCTTCTCCAATATATCTAACTCCTAATAATTCGTCAGTTCCTTTGGAAACGGTGTACATTGCTCTAGCGTCATAAACATGTTCGCCAGAAAGCATTTTAACTGTCACATCTTCATGTAATTCTTTCGCTGTGTAATTGATATAGAAAGAAACATAAAGTTTTGTGTCTTTATAGACTTGTAAGACGAGATGGGTTACTCCGTTAATAACGAATCTTTCTCCATCAACTGTGTACATGTTTCTTGTATCAGTAGAATTCTCTTTTTGGATACACATGATGTCATAGGTATCAAAAGGAGATTTGAGTTCGTAATCACTTGCGAATAAGTATCTATCACCATAAATAAGTGTTGCGTAGTCTTCGGTGTATAAAGAATCATCATAAACAGTTTTAACTTGTGCTTGTTTTGTAACTGTGTTGTTTCTTCTTAATGTGATGGCTCCACTTGTAGCCACTGTTAAATCTTTTGTTTCATCAAAAGAATTAATAACTCCAGTAGAACCGCTAATAGGAACTAAGAAATAGTCTCCGACAACCTTATTTCCATCAAGAAGTTTGCTATTTCCTTCGGTTGGATAAACTGTAATCTTCTTGTCATAAGCGTATGGTGTGGTGAAATAGAAGACATCTTTACTGCTATCGTATGAAGCTTCGTTAGTCTCAACTCCACCTAAATCACTAGTGACTCTCTTATATGTAAGTCCGCGACAGAAATAGCTATCATCACTTGAAGTTGCTTTAAAGTAAACAACATCACCTTGATTAACACTATTGGTGGCGGTAGTACAATCTTTGTCTAAATATGCTTTAAGGGTAATATGTGTAGAATTTTGAATGTCTAACAAATAATCCTTAACAATTGGAGTATCATCACGATAATTTGGTGTAATAGAAATGAAATCATAATCGCCTTTATCAGCGACAAATGTTACATAGCCATTATCATCAACGTTTTGATCTTCTCCGTTAATTGATAATGAAGTAGGAATTAAATATCCATTTGCTTCTAATTTCACTCTTATTTCATTACCAAGAGTGACGTTATAGTATGTAACTCCATCTTCCACTAGAGCGTTAGTAAGTGGAGTAAAATTATTATCAATTTTTTCTGCGATTTCTTTAATTAATCCTTTTGCGTCATGAACGTACATCTTACTTGTTTCAACGACTTTAGGATTAATTGTGACTGCACAAGTAGCAGTAAAGTTACCATCAACTGTGGTAGCGGTAATATTCACTGTTCCATCTTTTAAAGTGCTAACAACACCTGCTTCACTAACGGTTGCAAATGTATCGTTACTACTACTCCATGTCACATCTTTATTTGTTGCGTCACTAGGAGTAACAGTTGCTTTAAGTGTGAAAGAGTCACCAACGGTGACTGTTTTACTTGTGTAATCTAAAAAAATACCTGTTACATGGACTGTTGTATCAACTGGTCCAGAAGGAGTGTTTGTTGCGCATCCAAAGAGCATACCTGAGGCAAGTATTGTCGGTATTAAGTATCTAATTGTCTTTTTCATATGCGCGTACTCTCCTTATACGTGTATAAATATTAAAGCACAGAGGCTTGGCTAAAGGAAGACCAAACCTCTGTACTAAATTATTTTAATAATATAAATGTATGCTGTAGCAATTACAAGATTTATGCTGCGACAACAACAAGGTTAGAAATGACAACTTGGTCAGAACCATTATCGCCGCTGCCATCTTTGGAATAAGCAAATTTTAATACTGTTCCAGCAGCATAATGTGTTGTTGCAAATGCAGTTGTTTCAATAGTTCCGGAAAGGTCACTAAGGACTCCACTTCCGTTGACTGAATATGTGAATTTATCCCATCCACTTTCAGAAGAAACGGAATAAGAGAAACTAACATCTGCATCAACCGCTAATGTTAATGTCATGAAACATGTTGAGCTACCAGCACCTGCGTTACCAGTAGTGAATGTTCCGGCAGCGGAATCAAACACCATTTGATAAGAGTTGCCATTTAATTCAATGTTACTGAACATTCCTGGATATGCAGCATCAATTTCGTTTGCTACATCGTTTTTAAACTTACCAGTAAGTTTTGCGTAAACACTCATGTTTTCATTAACTGCTGTTCCGCTAGCAATTGGATTGTTGAATTCTGGATCGGTGTACCAACCATCATGACCATGATAATAACTACTGTTATAATCAGGAAGTGTTAATGTTGCACCTTTATCTAAAACTCTTGTTTCATAGTTGCCATCTGGTCCATTTGTATAGACTTTAACAGTAACTTGTTCAACCCATTTAGCGTAGATTTCTGTATTAGCTGTAATACCAGCGCTGAAATCAAATGGAGTGTCATATCCAGTAGTTGTGTACCAACCATCAAAGCGATATCCGCTTCTAGTTGGATCTGCAATCTTAGTAATCGCTTGATTTGCAATGACTTCAACCTCTTGGTTATCAGTTGCTCCATCGTTAAAGTTGTAGCTTAATGTGACAGTATTGACACCAGTGATGTTAAGATTTCTAATCTTAGCCATGTCAATGCCTTTATCACCACTGCTATCTTTACGATATTCAAATTTGATGACATTGCCAGCATCAACAACGATTGTCTTACTAGCGTATTCTGTCATGCTTTGTCCTGCCGCTTTAAGAACTTCGGTTTGTGAGCTTGTCTTTGTTGGTTTTGTATAAACCGCAAAGTAGTCATAGCTTCCACCTTCATTAGTTGAGAAGTAATCAAAGCTAACAGTAGCAGCTTTCTTAAATTCAATAACCATTGAAGAATATGAGCTCTTAACACCAGCGTTTGTACTGATGATTTCACCACTATCTTCAACGAAGTGCATATATGTAGAAACATCTAAGAAGATATCGTTAATATATTCACCAAATTGATTATAGAGATTATTGAATAAATCGCTTTGGAATCTGCCATTTAATTTTGCATAGATATCTGTGTTTGCATTAATCACATCACCAGAAGTAAATTGATTATTGAATTCAGTATCTGTGTACCAACCATCAAATCCAGTGTAGTAAGTATAACTTCCGGAAGTATATGTTGGATCTGCTAAAACATAGCTTGTTCCAGCATCAACAACTTCTGAATGTGTTGCAGCTGCTTCTGGTCCATTTGCATAGACTGTAACAGTTGCTTCTTCACCAACTGGTGAGAGATTGAATGTTGTATTAGCGTTAGTTGTGACCTTTAAGAAGTATGTACCTGCTTCTAAGTTATAGACTTTATCTTTGTCTGTTCTTCCATTGCTGAAGGAAATGATTGCATCACTCGAATCATATAAGCAGAAGATTGGTTTACTTGATGTTTGATTGTGATCATTAATCTTTAGGTCACTTGTCAAACGAACTTTGCCTGCATTTTCAAGAGTGAATTTGTACCATCTATCGTTGAAGTCAGAACTATGTGTAATAACTTCATTTGTTCCATCAACAGGGACTGCTTTAGCAGAACTCTTAGAATATGTTGGGGCAATTTCAGAAGAAATTGTAAATGTTGTGATTGTATCTGCTGAGTTAGCAGTGAATCCAACATAATATGTTGTTCCTGCTTCAAGGTGCATAATCGCTGATTTAGCGCCATAAGAAGCAGTGACATTTGTAGATGTGAATGTTCCGTTAGAGATTGTTCCAATGTAAGCACCGCACCATTTTGCGCATTCATTTGTAATGAAGTAATCGCCAGTTGTTTCTGGGGTGTATGAAGCCCATAAAACACCTTTTTGTGGAACAGTGTCAGAGAATGAACCAGTAAATGGTTTTGCAGTTGTGTAATCTCTTCCATCGTTTGCGACACATTCTGTGAATTGAATTGTGAATGAACCATATCTAGTTGTGCTGTAGTTGACACCATCAACACCAGCGATGAATGATTCGCCAGCGGCTAATCTAACTTTTAAGATATTTCCAACACCACCACCAGAAGATGTGATGGATGGGGAATTGCCACAATCAGTAGATGGGGAATTACCAGTAGCTAATGTTACTCTAGTACCATCATCGTTATATCCTCTTAAGTAGATGTAATCATTAAATGAAGCAGCAGCGCTTGTAATGACTGCGGTAAATACTAAGTCATGGTCAGCAACAACTTTGAAGTATCCAGTATTTGCTTCTTCAAACACTTCGTAATTATAGCTTTGTCCTAATGTGACCATGATTGGGTCAGCGACTGAAGAACCTTGTGGTAAATCTTCAAATTGTGCATAGATTGTTTCGTCTCCAGCAACAACGTGTGGGAAGACGATTTGGTTTCCACCTGTTGGGGCATCAAACCATCCAACGAATTTTTTGCTTCCACCGTTATAAGATGGTTTGCCTGGATCAGATAGTGATTTGCCAACTAAAGTATTAAATACTTTTGAGCCAGCAACGCCACCTAATGTAGCGTTTTCAAAACTGAATGTAACTGTTGCAGCAACAGAGTCACTACAAATAACATTACCTTCGAATGTATACCATTTATCACCATCAGCAGCGGCTAATTCTTCCCACTCAGCTTCGGTACCTTCGTAATTGATTGTGACATTGCTTGGCCAGCTATCAACAACTGTTGGTAAGGATTCAACATCATAAGAAACATTAATTGTTTCAAGATTTGGTTGATTTGAACTAGTGATTCCTGTAGAAGATGGTTTAAAGTTTCTTGCATTAAGATTCAAAACTCTCAAACTGCCTTTTGGAATTGGATTGCTTGTTGCACTAGCCATGTTTAGTGGAATAGTGTATTCGGTCATTTTATTTTGTGTATAGAACAAGTAATTGCCAGCAGATGTAACTGTATTAGGAATATATACTTCCTCAAGAACAGAATTACCTTCAAATAAACCACTACTACCATTGACTTCTAATTTAGTAACTGGTGCTAAACCGTTAGTGCCATCATCGTAGTAATCTGGGATAACTGCTCTGACAACATTAGAATAGCTGCTGCCTCTTTTAATTTGGTAGCTACCATTTTTAAATTCGAATGTGTAAGCGCCCTCAATAGGATTTCCACTTGCATCATAAGCAAAAGAACCATAATTCTTTTCAGAACAACCAAATTCAACGGAAATTGATTCAACTTCCACTGGATTTGTGGCAACAATCTTAAAGAAGTTAGCTCCTTGCACTTCAACTCCATCACCGGCGGATGCTAAGTCGATTGAGTGATCTAAGTAGCCTGAGGTTGCACCCCACATAAGTACTGCATCATCTGCAGCTGCATTTGACGTAACTTGAATTCTTGTCATATCGTTGATTGGTTCGCTATTACCGTAAGAACCTTTAGCAAGGATTCTTCCTACTTTTCCAGAAACTGGAGTAACGTTTTTGTAATCAACTTTGACAGGATTGTCTAGGCCTGTTTTTGCATTAGCACTATTTGTCTTAAGTGATGCAACGCTAGCTGCACCATTAGTGCCATTAAAAACAACACCATAGTTTGGGACTGTAGCTCTTAATCTGCTAGCAACAAAGTTGTCACCAAACAAAGGCATAACACAAATGCCCATACCGAGAACGGCTGTAATGCTAACAGCAAGAACAATCTTTTTCTTTCTAGAGTCCATTTAGTTGTCTCCTTTCGATTTGTAAGCCTTCGCCTACAAAAGATTATTAATTTGCGTAAATAATAGAATTATTGAACGCGTGTGTAAAGTGTTTTTATCTTACAAACCAAAATTTTTTAGTAAACAATTCCACTCGATAACAAAAAAGGTAACCATAGGTTACCTCTCTTATTTGTTTATTTAGTTATTAGGTATTTTATATTTATTTTTACCTTATTTACTATTCTTTGATACTGATTATTAAGCACATCTATATGTGATAACAATAGAATCAAGTGTCATTGAGTAATATTGCTCGCTATCAGATGTATACCAACTGAATTCATCGTTTTCAAAAAATGTTTCATTAAATGAAATTGATGTGGATTTTTTGTTATCAGAATCAGCAAACGAACCATTTAAGACTAAGCTATCGTATGATGCGACTCCTGTGAAATTAAAAGTTAACATTATGCCTACGGATGCATAACCATATTCAGAAGACGCTGTGAAGATATGAGATCCACCAAAAACACCAGGACCTTCAAAATATACATAAGACATGCCATTTGTTGAACCAAATGTTTCGCCAGACATTGTTGCGTTTTCTTTTTCGACATAGAAATCAAAATATCCTTCTGCGCTTGACTCCTCATTCAAATGAGCGTGTTCTGCGGTGAATGTAATTGTGTGTTCTGTGTAATTAGGGGTAGCTACTAATTTATCGAGTTGTCCAATTCCACTAGCAACGACTGTACCAATTCCAACTGCAAATACAGCGGCAATTGATCCAAATAATAGAATTTTCTTTTTCATTTTTTCTCCTCTTTTTTTGTTGTAAATATATTAAAAGAAAGATAACAAAGTTATCTTTCTTCATATTCAAGTTCTGCGGTAAAGTGATTTACCTCTCCAACTTTGCCTTTGATAATTTCAGGGAAAGAGTTGTTCGTATATAAACTTACCTTATCTCCTGATCTAATTTCCTTATCGTAATTGATGTTAATTCTTTTAATACGATGAGACTTATAAAACGCTTCATCATGAGTATTCAAAATATATTCAATATATGAAGTATTGTTGAGATGACCATTTAAATCAATTTCAGTGTATTTAACAGATTTTTCTTCCACTAAGTTTGTGGCGTCACCCACTACTTTTGCAGGTAATTCTAAATCGTTCTTATCTTTTTCGCCTTTGATTTTCACCATTGATTCTGGTTTTAAAACAACTTTTCTCGTGTTTTTATCAATAAGGGCCCAGCTAGAGCTAACCGCGATAATGAGTTTGCCTTTTTTATCATAAACTTCAAAATAACGTGGGAAGATAAATGATTTTGTTTCTCCTGGGTGAGTAGTAAAAAGCACCTCTTCATCTAAAGATGGAGTGCGATAAATCATAACTTCCATTCTAACAACAACCCAAAGAAGATTTTGATTCATTAAATCACGATGGCCAAGTTTTAAAGTATCAACGTGATTAGACGCAACTTCTTGAAAATGTTTGAATAAGTTAGATAATCTAATTTCTAAATTGGAATCGACATCCACTGAAGTGATTTTGACTTTTTCTTTATACATAAATTTACCAGTGGATATATTAATATATTTATTTAAATTATTTAAGCAAAAATTAAAAGAACCACTTATGAAGAAAATTCACGTGTGGTTCTTTGTTAGTTTATGCTTCTTTAATTACAACTTTATCGTCACTGTAATCAACGATGTATTTCTTCTCAATCGATAGATGTCCATTGACGATTTCTCGAGCAATTAAAGTCTCAATGTTGTTTTGGATGAATCTCTTAATTGGTCGAGCACCAAACTGTGGCGAATAAGCGTTATTTAAAATATACGCTTTAACCGCATCAGTGAACTCAAAACTATAATAAGATTCTTGAAGTCTTCTATTGAGATCGTTAAGCATCTTAGTAACAATCTTGCCTTGAACTTCTTTAGATAGAGGTGAGAAATAGACAATCTCATCAATTCTATTTAAGAATTCAGGTTTGAATGTTTGATGGAGTAATCCTTCAACTTTATCTCTTTCGTTATTAAGTAGATATTCACTACCTAAGTTACTGGTCATGATGATAATTGTGTTCTTAAAGTCAACTACTCTTCCTTGAGAGTCAGTTAATCGACCATCATCAAGCATCTGTAAGAGCAGATTGAATACTTCAGGATGTGCTTTTTCGATTTCATCGAATAAGACGATAGAGTATGGGTTTCTTCTTACTTTTTCAGTAAGTTGTCCACCTTCTTCATAGCCAACATATCCTGGTGGGGCACCAATTAATCTAGAAGTTGAGTATTTTTCCATATACTCTGACATATCAATACGAATGATATGAGATTCAGAGTCGAATAGGGATTCCGCTAAAGCACGGGCAACTTCAGTTTTACCAACACCAGTAGGTCCAAGGAATAAGAAGGAACCAATTGGGCGGTTGCTATCTTTAATACCTGCTCTTTGACGTAAGATTGCGTCACTCACAAGAGACAAAGCCTCGTCTTGCCCGATAACTCTTCTAGATAATGTTTGCTTTAAATCCAAAACTTTTTCACGATCACCTTTTTCAATTTTAGAAAGAGGAATATTTGTCATTTTGGAAATAATACGGGCAATTTGTTCTTCATCCACTACTTCGGAAAGCAATTTACCTTCCCCTTTATTTGAGTCGGCCTCTTTAAGCTTTTTCTCTAATTCAGGGATTTTCTTATATTGTAATTCGCCAGCTTTTTCATATTCGGAATGTGATAAAGCGTAGTCCAAATCAAATCTCGCTTTTTCAAGTTGAGTCTTGATAGTTTTGACTTCTGTAATTTGAGACTTTTCTTTATTCCATTCTTCTAAGAGAACTTTGTCTTTCTTAGTTAATTCATCAAGCTCTTCAGTGCATTCCTTGAGTCTCTTCTTACTTGCTTCATCGCTCTCTTTAGAAAGAGCAACTTTTTCAATTTGAAGTTGTCTCATCTTTCTTTCGAGTTCATCAAGTTCAGCAGGCATGCTTGCTAATTCAACTTTAATAGAAGCGCATGCTTCATCTACTAAGTCGATAGCCTTATCTGGTAAAAATCTACTAGTAAGGTATCTGTTAGATAATGTTGCAGCGGCAATTAAAGCATTATCAGTGATTTTCACACCATGGAAACTCTCGAAACGATTTTTTAAACCTCTAAGAATAGTTACTGTATCTTCTACGGTTGGTTCATTAACTAATACTGGTTGGAATCTTCTTTCCAGAGCACGGTCTTTTTCAATATATTCACGATACTCTTTTAGAGTAGTCGCACCAATACAGTCAATTTCTCCTCTAGCAAGCATTGGTTTAAGCATGTTAGAAGCGTCAAGCGCTCCATCTGTTCTACCAGCGCCTACGATAAGGTGAATTTCATCAATGAAAAGAATGATTTTGCCATCTGATTCCTTAATCTTATTAAGTACAGCTTTTAGTCTCTCTTCAAATTCACCACGATACTTTGCTCCAGCAACTAGAGCACCCATATCTAGTTCATAGATGATTTTATCTTTTAGAATTGTAGGAACATCATTACGAACAATACGTTCCGCTAACCCTTCAAGAATTGCGGTTTTACCAACACCTGGTTCACCAAGCAAAATGACGTTATTCTTTGTTTTTCTAGCTAATATTTCAATGATTTTACGAATTTCTTCATCTCTGCCAATAACAGGGTCTACTTTTCCTTTTTTGACTTCTTCGCAGATGTTACGGCCAAACTTTTGAAGGACTTCTTTATCATTTTCATAATCAGGTACTTGATTCATTTGCATAATCTAAATCCTCCTTTTGTCATTCTTATTGTAGCACAATTTTAGCACTCTGCAAGTGTGAGTGCTAATTTTTTTACTAAATATTTATATTTAAATTTGTTGTTTCGTCCTTTGTTAAGTTATTTTTGCAACTTTTAGCAAATAAAAAAAGATATCTGAGCACATTGTTTGCACTATACCCCCACCCCGTATATAATAATGGCGAGGTAAGTAATTATGGAAAACTGTCCGCATTGTAAAAAAGACCCTCGCCCTGAGGAACTAGTCTCAAATCTACAAAAACGATTAAAAAAGATATCTGGCCAAATTAATGGGGTTAGCAAAATGGTTGATGAAAACCGTTATTGCGGAGATATTCTTATTCAAATTGCCGCGATTGAAAGCGCGCTTAAAGAAGTTGGTTATATCATCTTAAAAGATCATATGTACACATGTGTATCTGACGATATAAAAAATGGTGAATTTTCTTCTTTAGAAGAAGCATTAGAAATATCTAAGAAGTTAAAATAATATGAGAATTGATGAAAAGTACTCGATTAGTGGAATGAGCTGTGCTGCCTGTAGCGCAAGAATTGATAAAACCGTTAGAGCGTTAAAAGGAGTTAAAGAAGTAAACGTCAATCTACTCACTAACTCAATGGTAGTAAGCTATGATGAAAAACTCTTAAGTCAAGAAAAAATAATAAAAGAAATCGCAAAAGCTGGTTACGGAGCCTCTTTTATCGATGCTTCAGAAAACGATTTGCCTATTTCTAAAGAAGAGTTAGAAGATCACGAAACTCCAAAATTGTTTAAAAGATTAATTACCTCTTTAATACTACTTATTCCTTTATTTTATTTAGGAATGGGATTCATGCTTAATTGGCCTTTGGGTGAATTAGTTAATCTCCCGTTTGTTTTAGTCATTATTGAAATGGCTCTTTCTTTATCAATAATGCTTATAAATCACAAATTCTTTGTTTCTGGTTTTAAGGCTATTATTCATAAGTCTCCAAACATGGATACTTTAGTAATGCTTGGAAGCGGAGTTGCTTTTATCTACTCTTTAGTCTTATCAATCATCTTATTTGTTGATACTGCGAACGGAGAACCACTACATTCGCTTCACATGATTATGATGAATATTTCTTTTGAAACTGCAGGAATGGTTCCAACTTTAATCACTATTGGAAAAACTCTAGAAAGCTATTCAAAAGGAAAAACCACTAATTCAATTAAAGCATTAATGGATTTAACACCAAAAACCGCTATTATCATTAAAAATGATAAAGAAGTCGAGGTTCCAATAAATGAAGTAAAAATAGACGATATCTTTATTGTCAAGCCAGGAATGAGTGTTCCAGTTGATGGAGAAGTCATTTCAGGCAATTCAAGTATTGATGAATCAATGTTAACAGGAGAATCTCTTCCAATAGATAAAGAAGTTGGAAGTCTAGTCAAAAGCGCAACAATCAATCAAAACGGAGTATTGGTTTGCAAAGCTATACGTGTTGGTAAAGACACCACTATTAGTCAAATCATCAAAAGCGTAGAGAAGGCTGCTAATAGTAAGGCAAAGATTTCTCAACTTGCAGATCGAGTGTCTGGAATATTTGTTCCAGTAGTCATTTTAATGGCGATCATTGTTTTCATTTGTTGGTTAATTTTTGGAGGAGATTTTGTCGCCTCCCACGCCGACATCCATTCAACCTTACTTTCATATTCAATTGAGCGAGGAATTTCTATTTTAGTTATCTCTTGTCCATGCGCTTTAGGTTTAGCAACACCAGTTGCAATCATGGTTGGAAGCGGAAAAGGAGCAAGAAATGGAATCCTCTATAAAAACGCAGAGGTAATTGAAGAGGCTGGAAAGACTGACTACATCATTTTTGATAAAACAGGAACAATTACAAAAGGTAAACCAACAGTCACCGATGTTATTTCCTATATAGATGAGAATGAACTAATTGAAATCGCATCTTCAATCGAATCAAATAGCAATCACCCACTAGCTTTGGCGGTCATTAACTACGCAAACGAAAGAGGAATTAAGGGGACTTTTGCTGAAGAATTTGAAAACGTCTCTGGCAAAGGATTACAAGCAAAAATCGATAATAAAGCTGTTTTTGCCGGAAATATTGCTTATTTAGCGGAGAAAAACGTACAAATTGACGATAAAGTCGATTTAATCAACTCACTATCCGCTCAAGGAAAGACCCCACTTTTATTTGCTAGAGAAGATAAGCTCATTGGAATTATCGCAGTGAGTGATGTCGTAAAAGAAGATAGTAAAGAGGCAATTGAAAAGATTAAAGGATTAGGAATTATCCCAATCATGCTGACTGGAGATAATTCTTTAAGTGCAAGATATATTGCTGATCAAGTTGGAATCGACCATGTCATTAGTGATGTTTTGCCAGAAGGTAAACTTGAAATAATCAATAAAATCAAAAAATATGGCAAAGTCATGATGGTTGGAGATGGTATCAATGATGCGATTGCTCTAACTAGCGCTGATGTTGGAGTGGCGATTGGCCAAGGCAGTGATGTTGCTATTGATAGCGGTAATATTGTCTTAATGAAATCATCACTTTTGGATGCTTACGCTGCTATACGCTTATCTCAAAATGTATACCTAAATATTAAAGAGAATCTATTCTGGGCATTTATCTATAATCTCATTATGATTCCAATTGCTGCTGGAGCCTTATCTTTTGCTGGTGTTTATAAAGTCATGCCATGGATGGGAAGTGCCGCAATGGCGTTATCTTCTGTCTTTGTTGTTTGCAATGCATTAAGAATTAATTTATTCAATCCTTACAGAGTAAGGAAGATTAATAAACACGCCGGTATTCCAGATATATTGGTTAATTACAATAACTGTGAAATAAAGGAGAATAAAAACATGGAAAAGGTTATTAAAGTTGAAGGTATGATGTGTATGCACTGCGTCGCACACGTTAAAGAAGCTCTTGAAGGGATTAAAGGTGTTGATTCAGTGGAAGTTTCATTAGAGAAAAACGAAGCAGTCATCACCTCAAAAAAAGAAGTCAAAGATTCGTTAATTGAAAAAGCTATTACTAAAGCAGGCTACAAAGTAGTAAAGTAGTAGCATGAGTA
>CAMOSZ010000111.1:0-3985 GCA_946625285.1 uncultured Caryophanales bacterium
CGTGAAGACTTTGAGAAGGATAAATTTAACAACGCTAGTGATGCGATTACAAAAGAGTTTATTCACGGTGAAAAAATCGTTGCTTTGAATAACCCATTAATCAACACTGCTATACATCTTTCTAATATTATTATTATCGGTGTTGGTTCCTACATTGTTTATTCAACTTCAAGCTGGGATGGTCTAGATTGGTCAGGTGGATCTTTAACAATTGGTCAAATGTCCGCTCTTATCACTTACGGTATTCAAATCTTAATGTCCTTAATGATGATTTCTATGATCATGGTCATGATTGCTTTATCAATTGAAACCGTTAGACGTGTCTCTGAAGTTTTAGCAGAAGAACCAACAATTAAAAACCCAGAAAATCCAATTGAAGAAATCAATTCAGGTTCGGTTGATTTCAACAATGTGAACTTCAAATATAAAGAAGAAAGTGAAAATTATGCCCTAAAAAATATCGATATTCATATCAAAAGCGGTCAATTTATCGGCATTTTAGGTTCTACCGGTTCAGGTAAGACTTCTGTCATTAATTTGATCTCTAGACTATACGACACCACTGAAGGAGAAGTCCTTGTTGATGGCCATAATGTTAAAGAATATGACTTAGAAGTTTTAAGAAATAATGTCGCTGTCGTTTTACAAAAGAACGTCTTATTCTCAGGCACAATTGAAAGCAATCTTAAGTGGGGAAATGAAAACGCGACAGAAGAAGAAATGTGGCACGCTTGTAAGATTGCTCAAGCTGAAGAAATCGTTAGAGCTAAGCCTGATCTCCTTCAAAGCAAAGTCGAACAAGGTGGCGCTAATTTCTCTGGCGGACAAAAGCAAAGACTTTGTATTGCTAGAGCGATTTTAAAGAATCCAAAAATCCTCATTTTAGACGACTCAACAAGCGCAGTTGATACTAAAACTGATAGGTTAATTCGTAAAGGTTTGAAAGAAGACCTTCCAAACATGACTAAAATTGTCATCGCACAGCGTATTAGTTCTATTGAAGATGCTGATCAAATCATCATCATGGAAAACGGCACAATCGATGCAATTGGAACTCATGATGAATTGATGAAGAATAACGAAATTTATCGTGAGACATATCTCACTCAAAATAGAGTAGGAGGTGATAAATAATGCCACCAGTTAGAATAAGAGAAAGAGGAAAAGCAAAAAAAGGCACTATGAAACGCCTTTTGAAACAGCTTTTCAAACTCTATCCAGGAAAATTATTATTATCACTTGCCTGTTTAATCTTTAACGTATTCGGCAATATTTCATCATCTGTTTTTGCTTCCTTAGCAACAGCGGCGTTAACTGCAGCAGGCGCGCAAGGTAAAAATCCATTCGTAGATATTTATCCAGTTAGCTCTGCTTTCGGATTTACTCTTAACACAAACCTTGTGTACTTATTAATTGTTTTAGGTTCAATTTATTTTGTTGGTATTTTAGCAAGCTGGACATGGAACAGAACCATGGCGATTGTTACACAATCATTCATGAACGACTTCAGAAAAAAGATGTTCTCTCACATGCAAGATTTGCCAATCAAATATTTTGATACACATGCTCACGGAGCAATCATGTCTTTGTATACAAACGATATTGATACAATTAGACAATTCATCTCCCAAGCTTTACCAAGTTTAATCCAAACAGGATTAGTTTCTATCTTTGTCTTCATCATTATGATGATTACATCTGTATGGATGACTTTAGTCATCGTTGGTGGATTCTTCATCATGTTAGCGGTTACTAAGGTAATCGGAGGAAAATCCTCTAAATTCTTTGTCAAGCAACAAATCGCCCTCGCTCAAGTTGAAGGTAATATCGAAGAATCAATCAAAGGCCTTAAAGTTATTAAAGTTTTCTCTCACGAAGAAAAGAGTGCGGAAGAATTTGATAAACTCAATGAAGAGCTTAGAGACTACGCGACAACCGCGAATATCCACGGAAACATCATGATGCCTGTTATGGGCAATATAGGCAACTTCTTATACATTCTATGCGGATTAATGGGTGCCTTTATCTATGTTTTCAGCCTACCAAACTTATCTGCATCAGGATTTGAAGTTATCTCAGGTGACTCCGCTAGGTTTGCCGGTATGATTGCCCTCTTCTTAATGATGAGTAGAATGTTCGCTAATAACGTTAACCAATTCTCTCAACAAGTCATCTTCATCGTTATGGGTATGGCGGGTGCTTCACGCTGCTTAGATTTAATTGATGAAAAACCAGAAACCGATGATGGCTACGTTTACTTATGTAATGTTAAATACAAAGAAGATGGTAGTTTCGAAGAAACTGAAGAACACACTCATGATTATGCATGGAAACATCAACATCATGATGGCACTCTTGAATATAAACCATTACAAGGCGATATCGTCTTGGATCAAGTTGATTTCTCTTACGATGGAAATAGATTAGTCCTTGAAGATGTTTCAATTTACGCTCACCCAGGACAAAAGATTGCTTTTGTCGGAGCTACAGGTGCAGGAAAAACAACTATTACAAACTTAATCAATAGATTCTATGACATCGCTGACGGAAAGATTAGATATGATGGCATTAACATCAACAAGATTAAGAAAGCTGATTTAAGAAAGTCGTTAGGTATTGTTTTACAAGACACTAACTTATTTACTGGAACAGTAATGGAAAACATCCGTTATGGTCGATTAGAGGCAACTGATGAAGAATGTATCAACGCTGCTAAGATTGCTAATGCACATGATTTCATCACTCGTTTACCAGAAGGATATAACACTGTTTTAAGTGGTGATGGTGCTAACCTTTCTCAAGGTCAAAGACAACTTCTCTCTATTGCTAGAGCAGCGGTTGCAGATGCACCAGTGATGATTTTAGACGAAGCTACTTCCTCAATTGATACTCGTACCGAAAAACTTGTTCAAGCAGGTACTGATAAGCTTATGGAAGGTAGAACCGTCTTTGTTATCGCACATAGATTATCAACAGTCCAAAATTCTAACGCAATTATGGTCTTGGACCATGGTCACATTATTGAACGTGGTACTCATAATGATTTAATTGCGCAAAAAGGTGTTTACTATCGACTCTACACTGGAGCGTTCGAATTAGAATAATGGACAAAATTGAGTATTGCTACCATACGCATACAAGTAGATGTGGCCACGCATACGGAAAGGACGAGGAATTCGTTCTTTCTGCTATAGAAGCAGGAGTTAAAAGACTTGGCTTTTCTGACCACATCTTTTTTCCTAATGTTATCCAACCAGGTATCAGAGGAACTTATGATCAATTAGATGACTATCTCAATTCTATTCAATCTCTTAAAGAGAAATACAAAAACCAAATTGATATCATTGTTGGTTTTGAAGCTGAATATGGTGATTACTATTTGGATTATTATAAATGGCTAATTGAGAGCAAAAAGATTGATTATCTAATTATGGGGCAACACTTTTTGGTAAAACCAAATAATCTATCTTATTATTCCTCGGTTGAAGATTATGTAACTTCAGTGGAGAAAGGTCTAGATACTGGTTTATTCAAATATATTGCTCACCCAGATATCTTTGTTATGTTTAATAGAGGCTGGGATAGTTCTCTAGAACCATACGCAAGAAGAATACTCAAAAAGTGTGAGGAGACAAATACTCCAATAGAAATTAATATTCTCGGTCTAAGAGGCAAAAGATTATATCCAAGCGATGAGTTCTTTGAATTAGCGAGAGAATATAATGTAAAAGTAGTGGCAGGAGTAGACGCTCACGAACCAAATCAATTCTCAAAAGAAGCATTTCAAATAGCAATTGAGTTTGCAAAAAAACATCATCTAGAAATAATCGATTTCAAAATATAGAAAAAGCGGATTCCCATGTAGGTTTCCGCTTCTTTTTTAATATCTCTTAGTGAATTTATTGATATGACGATAGACACCTTTAAGGTCTGGATACATCTCTAGATAGACCTTGCGATATAAGTCTTCGTATTGTTCAACTGC
>CAMOSZ010000112.1:0-3888 GCA_946625285.1 uncultured Caryophanales bacterium
AATCATCGGAGGAGTAGTTGTTCCTTTTGAAAAAGGAGAACTCGCTCATAGTGATGGTGATGTTTTATATCACGCTTTAGCGGAATCTATCTTAGGCGCTTTAGCCTTAGGTGATTTAGGAAAGCATTTCCCTGATACATCAGATGAAACTTTAGATATGGATAGTAGTGTTATCGTTTCTAAAGTTGTGAAGATGATGTTTGAAAAGGGATATGAAGTCAATAATGTTGATATCTTTGTGTCTTTAGAAAGACCAAAACTCAAAGATTATATTGAGTCGATGAGAAATAACGTTGCTAACTTACTTCAAGTCAATATTGACCAAGTTTCAATTAAAGCTGGCACAAATGAAAAATGCGGTGAAGTTGGCAAAGGTGAAGCAATCGAAGCAACTTCAATGATTTTATTAAGAAAGAAATAATATTTATTGCTAATTAATTAGTAATAAGTATAATGAAATGTTCAAAATGGAAATTAGAGATTTATTAAAACAAAACTTACAAGCCGCTCTTAAGGAATTAGGAGTGGATTTAGATATTAACGAAATCGTTATTGAAAACTCCAAAGATCCAACTCACGGAGATTACGCAACTAATGTTGCTTTAAAGATGGCTAGAAACTTCTCTAAAGCTCCTCGAGATGTCGCTAATCTCATCGTTGAAAAATTAAATAAGGATGAGATTGACCACATTGAAATCGCTGGTCCTGGATTTATCAATTTCTATATGAAAAATAACAGCATCACAGGTGTTGTTAATAAGATTATTAAATTAGGCAAAGATTTTGGTCGTTCTTTAAAGAAAAACAAAAAGATTAATGTCGAATTCGTCTCTGCTAATCCAACTGGATTGCTCCACGTTGGTCACGCTAGAGGAGCAGCTATTGGAGATTCTATTAGTCGTATCTTAGATTTTGATGGATATGATGTTACTCGTGAATATTACATTAATGACGCTGGTAACCAAATTGATCACTTAGGTGAATCTTTAATCGAAAGATACAAAGAAATTCTCGGTTTACCATTTGAATTACCTGAAGATGGATATCATGGAGAAGACGTCAAAGTTGTCGCTAAAAAGATCTACGACACTTATGGCGATAAACTCCTTGAAAAAGACAATCCACTTGAGTTCTTTAAGCTAAAAGGTCAAGAATTTGAACTTGAAGAGATTAGAAAAGACCTCAAAACATATGGCATTGTCTTTGATATTTATTCCTCTGAAAAGGCTATCCGCGCTAACGGAGCAGTAGAGAAAGAAATCGAATTCTTAAAAGACCATATCTATGAACAAGATGGCGCTAAAGTTTTAAGAACTACCGATTACTTAGATGACAAAGATAGAGTCATCGTTAAGAGCAATGGTGAATATACATATTTCATGCCAGATATCGTTTATCACGTTAATAAGCTTTCACGTGGCTTTGATGAACTTATCGATGTTTTAGGTGCTGACCATCACGGATATATTAACCGTATGAAGAGCGCGCTTATGATGCATGGATATGATAAGGACATTCTTAACATCGAACTCATCCAAATGGTGAGAATGATGAAAGACGGAGAAGAATTTAAACTCTCAAAGAGAACTGGAAATGGATATACATTAAGAGAACTATGCGAAGATGTTGGTGTCGATGCTGCTCGATATTTCTTTGTGATGAGAGCCGCTAGTGGTCACTTAGACTTTGATTTAGACTTAGCAGTTAAACAAAGTAGTGATAACCCAGTGTATTACGCTCAATATGCACATGCACGTTTAAGTTCTATCCTTGCCGCAGCAAGCGATATTAAAATCGACGAGAGTGGTGCTTTACTTAAAGAATATAGCGAATTAGAACTCTCAAAGAAGCTTGCTTCTTTCGAAGATGTTGTTAAAACTGCTTCTAAAGAAAGAGCACCATATAAAATTACTAACTACATTCACGAATTAGCGGAGAAAGTTCACGCTTTTTACACTGAATGCCGAGTTATAGATCGAGATAACTTAGAAGTTACCTCCGCTAGATTAGGTTTATGCTTAGCTAGCAAAATAGTATTAAGAAATGCACTTTATTTGGTCGGAGTATCCGCTCCAGAAAAGATGTAGGGAAGGGAGACATATATGTCTAAATCATTAATTGAATTTGCCTATGAATTCGTATCAAGTCACGAAGGTTCAGTCAATTTCACCGAAATTTGGAACTATGTCAAAGAACAAAGTGGTTTAAGCGAAGAAGACGCTGCTAAAAAAGCAGGACAATTCTTTACCAACATGATGCTCGATGGTAGATTCGTCACATTAGGTGAAAATGAATGGGATCTTAGAGAGAGACACACATTCGATAAAGTTCACATCGATATGAAAGATGTCTATAGTGATGTCCAAACAAGCGATGATGATAGTGAAGAAGAGGAAGAAGAAGACGAATACAATAGAGCCTTCGATGAATCCAAAGAAGAATCTTCAGTTGAAGAAGATTCCGATGAAGAAAAAGAAGATAGTTCTAATTCAGAGGAAGAATTTTAATCCTAATGTTAAAAAACATTATTGAATTAATTGAAAAGCATGATTCGATAGTTATCTTTGGCCATGTTAATCCAGACGGGGATTGCTATGGTGCTCAAGTTGGTTTAAGAGAAATCATCTTAGCGTTATATCCAAAGAAAAAGGTCTACATTACAGGAACTGGGTATCCAAGAGTCTTTACCATTTTACCTAAAATGGATAAAGTCAGTGATGAAGTTATTGAAAATTCTTTAGCTTTGCTCGTTGATGCGAATGATTTAGCACGCATGGAAGATCAACGCATTAGTCACTGCAAAGCGTGGGCTAAAATCGATCACCACATCGACACTCATTCATTTACTGAAGGACCTCAAATTGTAGACACAACCGCTAATTCGGCGTGTGATATCTTAACTGGTATTGCTATGGAATTAGGAGTTGATATTAGTCCTATCGGAGCAACTGCTTTATATCTAGGAATCGTTACAGACACAGCGAGATTCCAATTTGTAACAAACTATCCACAAACTTTTGAGAGAGTGAAATATCTTGCTGATCATAAAGCGGATATTGAAAAGTTAAATCAAATTCTCGCAAAGACTGACGAAAAATCATTAACGGCAAAAGGATACATTATGACCCACTATAAAAAAACTAATGGTGGAGTTATATATGTTGTATTTTCAAAAGAAAAATTACATCGATTAAAATTATCTGCAAATGCAGCAAGTAACAATGTTAACCTTTTAGGTAACATTGAAGGATATCCAATTTGGTGTTCCTTTGCAGAATATGACGATGGCAAAGTCAGGGTCGAAATTAGAAGTAACGGCCCAATTATTCAACCAGTTGCTGCTAGAGTTGGTGGTGGCGGACACGCTCACGCCAGCGGAGCACAATTATCGCATTTAGATTATGATGCCATTGAGGCCATTCTTAATGACCTCGATAATACATTATCGGAATGGAGAAAATAACTATGTGGGAAAAAGAACTTCAAGAAGCTATTAAAGCTGGTTTAATTGCCAAAGAAAAAATCATGGAGATTTATAACCGTGGTTTTGATGTTGAAATTAAAGAAGATAATTCACCAGTAACTATCGCTGATAAAACTGCTGATAAAATTATCCGTGAACATTTACACAAAGCATTTCCAACTCATGCTTTCCTCACCGAAGAAAGTGAAGATGATCTAGAGAGATTAAATAATGACTATGTTTGGATTGTCGACCCAGTTGATGGGACTAAAGACTTTGTGGCGAAAGACGGACAATTTACCACCAACATCGCTTTAGCATATAAGCACAAACTAGTGGTTGGAGTAGTTATTGCTCCTGCTTTAGATGAACTTTATTTCGCTAGTGAAAATAATGGTGCGTACTACCAAAAATTAGGCGAAAAC
>CAMOSZ010000113.1:0-3540 GCA_946625285.1 uncultured Caryophanales bacterium
AAGTCTTATATAGATACGCTGAATCAATCTTTGGTTCATACGATACCTATACTGCTAAAGGCAGAGAAGAAATCACTCTTGCCGAAGCAGCAACAGACGCTACTAAAGTCAACGCCTTCATTAAAGCTCATAAAGCATATTGGCTTTATAACGAAGACGGCAAACACGTCGACGATGCTGGTAACGAAGTTACTGGTGACGACTGGACACCATGTGACACCGAAAGAGGAAACGTCACTGCTAGATGGGCAACCATCTCCTTACGTATTAAAGAATCAATGTATGCTAAAGCCACAGGCGGAAGCTACACAAAGAAACACTTCTTCTCCGAATTCGACTTTGTCGAAGCATTATGGAAAGACAACAAGAAAGTTAACTACGCTGCTGCTAAAGCTGCTAGCTTAACCCCAGTCCTCATCGATTACCAAATCGATAAAGAAGATGTCTTCATTGAAGATTCTGCAACTGAAGGATTCCTTCATAAGGCTTATTATAGTGATGCCGCTAACGGATATACATATGTCCAAGACGAAATCATTCCAACCATCTATAACGACCTTCTCATCGAACAATACTTATTAGATGAAGAAATCGCCGCTGTTAGAAACTCTCGTGCAAGAAAGATTAACGTTATTAAGATTGATAAATATTCTTCATTCACCAATAACGCCGATGCTCTTGTTAGAGACTTAGTCGAAGCCATCTACGCTGATGTTCCAACCGGAGATCACGTCAGAACTAAGACAAGTGAAATCGAAGATCACTACAAGACCTTATTTGATACATATGCAACCGTTAATAAAGGTTTATATGATCAAATCCAAGCCAACAATGCTGCTAAAGCAATTGTTACTAGATTACAAGCTCTCGCAAGTGATATTTACGAAGTAAAAACCTATTCTTCAATTAATTACTATAACAACACAGCTTATGGTGACTTAATTAAGGATTATGAGAAATTCTCAACCGCTTCTACTTTTGAAGAATTAGATATGACCTTATATAACAAGTTCACATCTACTGGTACTGTTACCCCTGAAGAAGGACTCAATCAATTAACAATTGATATCGACCAAACCAAATCCATCACTAAAGATTGGTTCATTCAATCCTCTCAACCAACTCTCGACGCTAATGGTGAAATCAATGAACGTTTATTCACCATCTCAGTTGCTAACAGCAAACTCGAAGTCGGTGGAGAAGATGATGCTTCTGGTACAGATGCAGAATTAATCGCTGCTAACTTAGAAGAACTTGAAAAATTAGATAGATTTGAAAAGGTCAACAACGTCTGGAAGTTAAGAGACGCTCCAGAATCAAAAGAAAACAAATTCATTTGCTCCATTAATGGTGCTTACTTCCTCAAATTCGAAGGAAGATATTCCCAAGACGATCCATTCAAAGACATCGTTTACGATGATGGCAGTGCCTATTACATCGTTAACGTCTTAGAAGCTGTCAAAGATAACAAAGTCAGAGCGAAAGGTAACTATTCTTACTCCAAAGTAAGAGGTACAAAATTCCTCAACCAAGTCATCGATGAAATCTCTAAGAAAGTCGCTGGTACTGGCAGCTATGCTTCTTTAAGTAAAGAATACTGGTTAAAGAAGATGGATATCACATATCACGATCAAAAAGTCTACGATTACTTCAAAGACAATTATCCAGATTTATTTGATTAATCAAAAATATAATTCCAGGTAGATGAAAATCTATCTGGTTTTATTTTGCATTTAGAAATATAGGTCCTATAATTTAAGTGGATATATATTTATATATAAGAAGGTGAAAATATATGGAAAAAGATATTTTTTGTAAAATCATCGATGGAGAGATTCCTTGTCACAAACTTTATGAAGACGATGATGTCCTTGCATTCTTAGATATTTCTCAAGTCACAAAAGGACACGCTTTAGTGATTTCTAAGAAACACTACGAGAACTTCTTAACCATTCCTCAAGAAGAAATGCACAAGGTTATGGATGTCGCTCAAAGAATCGGCCAAGTCGCTATTAAATATTTAGGGGCTAAAGGAGTTAATATCCTCTCTAATTGTTATGAAGCAGCAGGCCAAACAGTGATGCACTTCCACGTCCACGTTATTCCTCGTTATGACGATAACGAAGGATTTATCTTAGAGATGAAATCTAACGAAGGCGAACTCAATTTACCTGCTATCGCTCGTGAGATTCAAAAAGAACTTAAATAGTATATTTAAAAATAGGCAATTTAAAAGGCGAAGATGACTTCGCCTTTATTTTATTCGTTTTTACTATTTAAGTGGTTTATAGAAGCTTCTACCATCTAAAGAATAAATCTTTTGGGTGAATTCTCCTCTTTCAACATCTTCATACGCTTTATCTAGGACAAGCATTTTAGAGTCAAGGTTATCAATCATCGAGATTAATAGAGCTTCTCTAGTTAAAGGAAGAACAGGAGAACCGAACTCTAATTGTCCATGGTGAGATAAGACAATATGTTCTAATAATAGAGGCACTTCACTTTCAATATTTAGTTCTTTGGCGGCAATTCTTAACTCTCCACACATAATAGAAATATGTCCGAGTAATTTACCTTCTGTGGAATATTTATAGACTGCAGGTCCCACTAACTCAATCATCTTACCAAAGTCATGGATAAGAGCGCCTGTAACAATTAAGTCTCTATTTATATCTTTATAGTATTTAGAGAAATAATCCGCGTGTTCCGCTAAAGAGACAGAATGCATTAATAAACCGGAGCCAAATTCATGATGGACACTACTAGCAGCAGGGGCGTCATATATCTTTTGTCCAAACTTCTTAATGAAATAATCTAATATAGCCTTGCAGTCTTTATCTTTAATTGAATTAACAATTTTGTTAAATCTTTCAATTAATTCTTCTTTTGGGATTGGAGGAGCTTTAATAAAGCGAGTGACATCTACTTCTTCACTCTTAAGGAGTTTTGCTTTTAAAATCTTTCCTTGAAGAGAATCGTTATATCGGATTACTTCTAACATCACTTCCGCGATATTACCGCTGATAAAGACATCTTTATCTTCATCTTCTACTTCCCATTTCTTAGAGGAAATAGAGCCGGAAGAATCTCTTAATTCAACATTTAAATATAAAGAGCCACTTTTGTTTGTCCCTTGAGAAACACTACCGATTAAGGCTTGTACAATTAGGCGATCCCCTTCTTCTAATTCTTTAATGAGTTTCATAATCCTTTCCTTTCTACAACTTTCATCACATCATTAATGCGATATCCTTTACCAACTAATGACATAATAACTTTTTGTTTTAATTCTTTCTTTTGATATTTATTTGATAATCTAAGATAAACTTTCTCAAAATCTTTATCTAATTTCTTCATTTCTTCTTTTGGGTTATCTACTTTGATACTACTAATCATTTCTGAAGCGATATCTTTAGAAAAGCCACTAGAGATATAGGCGTTATAGATATGAGATTTTTTCAAAGATTCATTATATTTAGAATATTTATTTTCTAACTTATTAAGCAAGTTCTTTGCTTTTTTTCTTTCTAGAGAAATTGG
>CAMOSZ010000114.1:0-18154 GCA_946625285.1 uncultured Caryophanales bacterium
CATTCGCATTTAAAGTTTTAAGTAACGAAGACGTTCCATTAGATAATAAGGAAGTCTGGTTATCAGATGCTTTAACCGAAAGTGACGCAACTAATGTTGATCAAGCGATTAGAATTCACGTATATAACAATCACGGAAAAGATGAACATGATGTCATCAAACATGATTCATTTATTATCAACCCATCTTCAAATAATGACGGAGCAACGACCGTCGCTGGAATGCTAAATTTGGATGGAAATGATACATATGATTACGATGCTGATCATGAATTAATTTATGGAGAATATGGTGATGTGACACCTACTTTCTCTACAAATTCTTATGAAGATGACGCTGGATTTGATGAAGACGCCATTTACGACGTAAATGACACACATGATACTAGTGGTAGAGCAACAACTTTTACCGCTAAACACAATAAAGAATGTAAATCAATTTCTAACTGGGATACTTTTAAAGCAGGATTTAAATACGCTGATTATTACGGTATGAATTCTGTTAAACCAGAAATTGCCGCAAGTGGTGATTATACTGGTGGTAAACCTATCGCATACACTGATAGTGCATGCAAAATTGGATATTCTAAATTAACTATTTGGCTTGAAGGATGGGACCATGCGATTATTGATTCTGCAATTGGTCACGAATTCAACCTTGGATTAACATTTGAAGTAAACAAAATCGGAACTAATCACTAAAATGAAAAGCAAAAAACTAATTCTTACTTTCTATGTAGGTCTTGTTGCTTTAAGTTCTGTTGGTCTAGGTTTCTCCATTGCGTGGTACGCTAGTAGCGCGAATTTGTATGTGGATACATTTAATGTATCAATTATTGGAGAAGCAGGGCTATTTATATCCGAATCCAGCGATATTGAAACCGCTGGGACTGAGATTCAATATGACTTCACTGATGGCAAGCTTTTTGAGCCTGTCACAAGTGCGTATTCATCAACTTGGATGAATGAAAAGAGTGAATTTCCAAAATTTTACGTTGAAAACGAACGTTTTTCAGCAACTGAATATATTCCTCCTCTTAGACCGCACACATCAGGATATCTCTCTAAAAAGTTTTACTTATTCTCTGATCAAAATGTTAACGTGACAATTGATCCAGGAGATTTAGCAATCGGAGAGAAGGCTACTTATATTGAACCAGATTCTCTTTTTAATAACGCGTACGCGAGCACACTCTATAACGAGATACAAGCGAGCAAAGATGAAAAAGATGAACCTTTAAAGAATCTCACCGTGGATGAGCTCAAAGAAAGACTCAACAAACTCCCTAAAGCAATGCGTTTTTCTGTGTTAATTCCCGATGAAGACAATTATCAATATGCGATAATTGACCCAAATAGAGACGAAAATGAAGTCCAATTTGGAGGATTACTTGATGTTGACGTTGATAGATATTACGATTTTTATAGGAACGATCTTGGAAATCTCTATGAAAGAGTCTATGGAGAAATAAACGATAGAAGCTTAATCGTTTACGATGATGAAGTTGATCATGACTCTTCATACACCGATCCAACTATTGAAGGAAATGCCTTCAACGCTAAACATAAAGCTAATGTTAAATCATTTAATTACGAAGCTTCACTTGCAAACGGTCTAACATTTGAAAAAGAAAAGGCATATACATTAGACCAATTTGAAAGAGAAGACTTATTCAAACCGTTTGTCATTCCAGTGTACGCACATAAACCTCAAGAAATCATTCTCTCAATCTATATTGAAGGATGGGACCTTGAAAGTGTTAATTACACGATGGGAGCGACATTCGACGCTGCTATATCATTCACAGTAGACCATGCAATGATTTAGAAGATAGGAGAAAAAATATATGGAAGCTTATTTCGAATATTTACGTGAGATGCTTGTCAAGTTCTTTGAAGATCTTGGAGTATTCTTCTACAAGTGGTGGGTATCACCATGGGAAAACGTTCCTGGCAATTTTGAGTTATACAATTCGATTTTCCAATCGCATGTTAATGACTTTGGATTCCTTGGATGGTTTTTCTACGTCCTCTTCTTCATTTTCTTTGTTGCGTTAATCGGCGCAATTGGTTTTGGTCTATTTATTTTACTCAGAAAATATGTTCGCTTTGTTAAAAGAGAGCTTGATAAAGACGAACTCCGTCGTCAAGTTGAAAGACTTAACTACGAATTATATGCCGCAATTCAAGAAAGAGATAAGATTTTAAATCTTAAAACTGCTTATATGGGTATTAAACCTCAAGAAGGAAGTGAAGCTGCTGAAGTTATTGAAGAAGTTCAATCTCGTTTCCCAAAACTTATTTCTGTTGATCATGCCTATAAAGATAAGAACACTCAAATCTTAAATAAAGAAGGCTTATCTCTTGAAGAATTATGTAACTCTATGAGAAACTTCGCTGCTAGCAAGCTTCACTTATATTACACAATCGATCAAATTAGAGAATTATTCGCTGGTATTGCTACTAGTAAACTCATCATCCTTGAAGGTATCTCTGGTACAGGTAAAACTTCCTTAGCAAATGCTTTAGGAAAGTTCTTCTCCTTTGATACTTCTATTATTCCAGTCCAACCATCATGGAAAGACCGTTCAGAATTATTAGGCTACTACAATGAATTTACTAAAAAATTCAACGAATCTGAATTCTTAAAAGCGTTATATGTCACAACATATCGTAAAGATTTAAATGTCATCTGTTTAGATGAAATGAACTTAGCGAGAATTGAATATTACTTCGCTGAATTCTTATCCGTCATGGAAATGACCGAAAAAGATAAATGGATTATCGATTTAATTCCTGACACAGTTAAAGGTGATCCAATTCACTTAACTGAAGGTAAACTCATTATTCCTCAAAACGTCATCTTCTTTGGCACCGCCAATAACGATGATAGTACTTATACAATTTCCGATAAGGTTTATGACCGTGCTATCTCTATCTTCTTTGATGATAAAGGAAGACCATTTGATTGCACCGAACAAGAACCAATCACCATCCCTTACTCACAATTAGATTCTTTATATAAAGAAGCAATTAAACAAAATCAAATTTCAGAAAATATGCTTCGTAAGTTTGATCAACTTGATGATTTTGTCATTAAGAGATTTAAACTCGCCTTTGGTAACCGTATTTTGAAACAACTTGAAACATTCGTTCCAGTTTACGTTGGTTGTGGTGGAAGCGAAACTGAAGCATTTGACTTTATTTTCACAAACAAAATCTTAAAGAAATTCGAATCCTTAAATATCGCTTTCTTAAAAGATGAATTAAAAGAATTACAAGCATTCTTAGACAAGCTTTACGGCAAGAACCAATTCAAATTAGCGCAAGCAAAAATCTCAGCAATGCTTAAAGATTAATTAACATAGTTAATTATTGAAATCATTTATGGCAACAAGTGGCAAAAGACTTTTTCGCAAATACATCGATAAGATGAATTCCTTCAACAAAGATAAAAATGTTGAAGCGATTTACGATTCCTTGCTTAATGGAAGGAATTCTTATTTGAGAATGTCAAAAAAAGGTTCATCTCGATTTGACCCAAGATGGATTACCGTTATTGAAGATTGCCTATTTGATTTAGGAGATATTATTAATAACCCAAGTGAAGTGACCGCTATTGATAGTAGTATCACTCCAATTGAACTCGCTAAAAAGATTGATGGCAAGTCCGTCCAACATTTAGCGTCACACTCTCAATATGTCAAAGAAATTGATGAAAATGGCAATGTCATTCCATCAAAGATTTTATCTCACTCTAATGTTCAAGATTTCCATACTTATGAGAATAGATTTATCGCGACTTTTGTTCGTCGATTAGTCCTCTTCATTGAGAAACGTTATGAATTTATTCATAGTAATCTTAATTTAACTAAAGAAGATGTCTTGATGATCAAGAATAAATCTATCGTTGATGGTCAAGAAGTTGAAATCGAAACTAAAGTGACAATTAGAAGAGAAGAAAAAGACAAGAGTACGGTTGAGGCTAAAGAATATATCGAACGTATTAAATCAATGAGAGAATACGTCCAATTCTATTACACCTCTCCATTTATGAAGATGATGAAAAATGAACGAGATGTTCGTAAGCCAATCATCCAAACCAATATCTTAAGAAAAAATCCAAAATATCGAAAATGCTATGAAACATTCCTCTTCATTGAAAAATTCGATTCTTTAGGCGTGTCTTATCACTTAAATGAAAATTATCAATCTTTCGATGAAGAAGAAAGAAGAAAAATGAATTTCTTAATGTTATCTGGCTTTTTAAGCGCTCAAACAAGAGACCGCATGGAAAGCATTAAGGTATCGAATAAAGTTTATAAACCTAAATTCCTTACTAGCATGGATGATGAGATGTTCACCTATGGTGATATCCTTAAAGGTCCAATTGAATTCGTAAGAATTGATCAAACATATCGCGATTACTTAAGAAGTAAGATTAAGGCTGATTTGCCAGAACATCCAAATAAATACGAAAGAGCGTATTACGAAGAAGAATACGACTATAAGAGAGAACAAAAACTCGATTCTCAAGAACTTGATCAACTTATCAACCGTAAGAAAAGAGAAATTGCAGCGTACGAGAAATATCTTGAAAAACTTATTGCTCAGCGTGATAAGGAAGAGGCTGAACAAAGAAGAAAAGAACTCGAAGCTATTAAAGCTTATCAAGAAGGTCTTATCGCTCTTAAACGTCAAAAGATTATTGAAGAAGCTGAGGCCAATAAGATTCCTTACGATATTAACGATGATATTGAGCCAGAAAGAACCATTGAGGATAATTCCTACTCAGACGAAGAAATTCCTCTAGAAGAGCCTTCTAGAAGCGAAGAATATGGTTTTGATGCAGTCGTTGAAAACGCTGAAGAAGAATTAATAGAAGAAAACGAACCTGAAGAACCAGTTTACACTGAAATTTCAACTGATAGTTCTGATAGTGAAGAAAGTGCTCCAATAGTTGTAGAACCTGTTAGTGAATCTATACCTATTAGTGAACCAGTTAATGATGAATATCCTGAAGAACTCCTCGATGAAAGTGCATTTGCAGATAACGAAGTCGTCTACTTTGTTTCTGATGATGCAGAAATTAGAGAAGTCAATGGACATAAAGAAATGGTGTACTATTCCTCAAATTATGATGATGAGTTAGATAATGCATCTAATGAAGTCATTCCAAGCGTGGAAAACGAAGAAGTATATCAAGAAGTGACTGACGTTCCTGAAGAAAACGAGACTCTTTCAGATGAATCTGAAGGTGAAATTGTTTATTATGTCCAAGGAGATGCTGAAGTAATCGAAGTCGATGGACATAAAGAATACATCTATAAGGCCGATGATGAGGACAAATAGTTATGGAAGAAGATATTAAAGATGTTAATGTTGAATCTTCTTCTATAGAAGAACCATCTAATAACGGTAAAAGAATCAAAAGACCTAAAAGCAAGGCAAGAAAAATTATTGAATGGGTTCTCCTAGGTATATTCCTCGTCATATTCGGTGTTATCGCTGCTGGAACCATTGATTCAATGATCCATGCGAAAGAACATTATGGCGAAAAACTTAAGTTTGGAATTGGAAGCTTTGTCGTTTTGACTAATTCCATGGAGCCAAAATATAACAAAGACGACGCTCTTATCACTTATAAAGAGGATATGGAGGCTATTGTCTCTGAATTAAAAGCAGTTCCAAATGCGACAATTATCCAAGATGATGAAGTAAAATTCATCATTACTATGGATATTAACGACACTAATAAAGACCATGGGGTGGATATTACTTTCAAAAACGTCAACATGGGTATTGACTGGAGCACATTCGAATTTGTTAATGATTGCTATAAAACTGGTCAAATGATTACAACTGGTTACGTCATGACCCATAGAATTATGGAATTACATGTCGATAAAACTATCGCATATGGCAACGGAAGATATACATTTGTTACCGCAGGTATCAATCATGGTGGAACCCATTCCTTAATGGGGCAGTATCAATTCGTTACCGAAAAGAATTACTTAGGAACTGTAAAAGTTAGTTCACAATTCTTAGGACAAATCTTCAAATTTGTCTCCTCTGCTTGGGGATTAATCATCTTATTATTAATTCCAGCCGCCTACTTAATTGTTGTTTCTGGAATTGATATCTTCCGAGCTTTGAAGGATACTGATGGAGAGGGAAGTAGTGAAACTAGAGTTTCTAATACAGATAACTCTAAAAAGATTGAAGGATTAGAAGAGCTATCTGAAGAAGATAGAGAAAGACTTAAAAGAGAATTACTCGATCAAATGATCGAAGAGAAAGGAAAGAAGAAATAAATGAAAGGTAACCCATTACTACGTTACTATATTGCCTTATCAATCACTCTTGCGGTGTTTGCGGCTTCTTTCATTGCGGTGTTTATTTCCGTTTTTGCGCCTGAATTATTCCACGCTGCACAAGGATTTATTACTGTTATTTTCTTTGCTGTGTCTCTTTCTACAGCGATTATTGCAGTCTTTACATTCTTATTTATTAATGCTCAACTTGCGATGTTTAAACAACTTAAGAGTGAAAATATTTATACACTAGGGCACGAATCATATTTTTTCAATTTATCTGCATTCCAAAACCGCGTTCTTAGATTAAGAAGAAATCCATCCTTGCATTTTAAAAAGCAATACTTAGTGGCGTTCTCTGCTACTTCTACAGAAACAAGCTATAACATTTTAAAAACCGATGCCTCGGTTCAATTAAATTATGAAATTTCTAATTTCATTGATGAAAAATATTCATTTGGCAAAGGCTTATTCTCATTGAAAACAAATGTTTTTGGATTTAATCGTGGTGTTTTCTTCATCTATATGTTTGGTGTTACTGAAGAAGAAGTGAAAAATGTCGCTACCGAATTAACAAATAAAGTCTTTGAAATTGTTAAAGAAAAAGATCTAAAGATTTGGGCTCAACCATTCTTTGGAGTTACAGAAGTTGAACCAGATGAAAACCTTACTGGCGCGATTGAAAATGCTTTAATTGCTAGAAGCAATGGTGAAGCAAACTTCGAATCATTTGTTAAATATACAAAGAAAGAAAAAATTGAACACGAAGATGACTTGTTTGAAGAGATTAATTACGCTCTTGAACATGGTGAATTCGTTCCATATTATCAACTTAAGTATAATTTAAAAAAGAAAGAAATTGTTTCTTGCGAAGCTTTAGCGAGATGGAACTCTCCTAAGCGAGGTCTACTTACTCCTGGAACATTCGTTGAAAGAGCGGAGGAATTAGGCTTGCTTTCTTCTATTGACATCTATATTTTCGAAGCAGCGATTAGAGATGTTTCTAACGCGCTTAAAAGAGGTCGTAGAGTGGTGCCTGTTTCATGTAACTTCTCGTTATATGAATTCTTCTCTCATACATTTATTGATACAATTATGAACTTGCTTAATAAGTATCAAGTTCCAACCTCTTTAGTGGAAATTGAAATTACTGAAACAACTTCACAAGTTAACCAATTCTTATCTGTTTCTGTTATTAAGAAACTAAAAGACACTGGTATTCGAGTCTTAATGGATGACTATGGAGTTGGTTATTCTCAAATTTCTAACTTAAAGAACATTCCTTTTGATGCGATTAAGATTGATAAATCTTACATTGATTTAATCTTAACAGATGAAAAGACTAAATCTATCGTTAAATTCCTTATTGATTTAGGTCACGTTAATGGAATGGAAGTTATCGCTGAAGGTGTTGAAAAGAAAGAACAAGTTGAAGCTCTTAGAAGAATGGGAATCGATACGATTCAAGGATTCTATTATTCTAAAGCTGTCTCAATTGATGATTTCCAAGCATTACTTAAAGAAAATACTTTCGAAGGAGGTAATCAAAAATGATTGTCGTATTAGGTGCGTCTCATGATGATGTTCTATATTTCGATCGTGTTCTTTTAAATAGAAAAGAAGAACTTATCCTTAATAAATTTAAGGCATCAACAGGTACTATTTTCAATCAAGAAGTTTTGGTTATTTCTGGTTTATATAGTTCTGCTTTAACAAGCGCTGTTGTGACATATATTCTTCAAAAACACTATATTGACTTAGTTATCTGCGTTGGTAGATGCTTTGGATTAGATAAAGGAGTTGCCACTGGTGACATTGTTATCTCTAGTTCGATTATCGACACTAATATTGACTTAACTTCAATTTCAAATGTCGGACTAGGAGAAATTCCGGGATTTAAAAGAGAGTATAAAGTTCAAAACGATATTATTACTTACCTAAAGAAAGGTATTGCTAAAAGAACATACGTTACTTCTTATAACGCTTATTTCCTTTCTACCGATAACTTATCTGAGGAAGCAACTAGATTAATTTATCAAAAAAAGCATGTTTTCGGCATTAGTGACGAAAAGATTGTTGTTGATCATAACTCAAGTGGTGCTGCTTTGGCAGCAAACATTAAAGATGTTCCTTTCGTAAGTATCAAAGTTGTACAAAATTCTTTAAATGAAAATACAAAAGTAGATGACTATCTAAAAGTCCTTGAACGTTATATTGATTTAGGAAAAGCTGTAGCTGCTACTATCGGAGATATTGGTAGAAACGATGTCTTAAGAGGAGGACAATTCTAATGGAAAGAAACAAAAAGAAAAATAGTATTAAAACTATTTTGAAGTCGTTCTCTTTGCTCCCAGTCTTTATGGCGGTTTTAGCCTCCTTAATCATTGCTCCTTTAGCTGTGGTTTATGTCATTAAAGAAGACATTGCCTTTTTAATTGTCGCAGTTGTTATTTTAGTCTTCCTTTTATTTGGATATGTTTTTGTTATTTTCTATATCTCGAGAATGGTTAGAGAAATCTTCTTTAATCAAATCTACGCAAAGACATACCGTAACTTTAAAAAGATTATTAAAAATGACATTAGTTTTGAAAGATACGATGACCAAAATATCGTTGAAATCGATGAATTAAATGAAATGGTCGATGATTTAAAAAAGAAACTCGATGGTGGATTCCTTGTTATTAGAGAGCAAGACTATTCATCTTTGAATTTAGAATATATCGATAAGTCAAAGAAGCTCATTACTTTTGAATCATTCAAAAAGAATATTGCTCATATCATCTATTTATCTCAATCATTCCGTAATATGGTTATCTCTATTTCTTATCCAATCAATCGTCCTTTAGAAGAAGAGGACAAGGATAGAATTCTTAACCTATACGCAAAAGTATTTGAAGATTATTCAAATCCTCTATTTATTTATGGTGAAGATGGTAAGAGTTTATTAATTTATCTTCCTGTTATTTCTTCATTAAGTAGAGTTAAAGAACAATTAGAACTCTCCTTACCTGATAGCGGTGTTGTTGTTAGAGGCGTTAACGGATTAGAGAATTATTCTCCTAAATTCGCTGCAGTTGTTTATCCATATTCCACTGAAGAATATATTTTAAGCGACTTAAGATACGCGAAAAGACAGGACAAAGAAATTAACTTCTTTATTCCAAATAGAACTGAAAGAAATAGTGAAAAAGACACTTTGATGAATACTTCAATGAATGTCAACTATATGTCAAAAATTGTCTCATGTATTTATGAACTTAACTATGACACAGTTGATAACGAAAAGAACATTAAGGTCTTAAAGAAATTAGTTAACGATTTAGCAAGTTATCACAATATCGATGAAGCAGGCATTATATATTATAATGAAGCGATTAAAGCTTACATGCCTTATGTCACTGCTGATAATTCTAACTTATTTAAAGTTGGAGATAAGATTGATCCGTATTTTGTTAACTTATTAGCGAATAATGCTGATCCTGATAATTCGTATTATTTCTTTAGTAGAAATCACGCTAATAACCTTTTGGGTCGTCAATTCGATTTATATGGAATTACTAGTGGATTTTATCAATTAGCAAGAAATAGAAGCGGATTTCCGATTTCTTTAGTTTACTTCTTTAATAGAAAAGGAGTTTTGAACCTCAATTCTTATTTAAGAGAATCTTTCTTTGTTATCTGTTCTAGATTATCTGGTTACTTTAATCAAAAAGAAGGAGCGGATTATGTTGATGTCCGTAATTCTGAAAATGAATACATCCTCTCTATGAGTGATTATATGATGTATAAAGTCAATGATGATTTTAACCTCGTTTATCTTTCTAACGGATTAAAGAAAGCATTCCCAAAAGCCGAAGTTGGTAAACCATGTCATAAATGTTTTTATGGCTTAGACAGACCATGTCACGATTGTCCAATTAAAACATATAAGAAAAAGAGCGCAACCATTAATAAGAGCGGTTATGATATTTCCTTAACATTAAATGACCGTAAGAGTCCTTTACGTACTTTGTTATGCACTAGAAATGATTCTAGTAGTGAAATTAACACGAAAGACTTATTCGATAGAGAATTCCTCACCTTCTCTTATTTATCACTCTTAAATACCCTTAAAAACGAATATTACTCAAATGGTCGTGGATATATTCTTTTAATTAGTATTGATAATAGTGAAGACTTTATTTCTTCTCAAGGCAGTGAAGGCTTCTTATTTGCAACTAGATGCTTAATTAGAAATATTAAGAACAAATTAAAAACTAATGATGTCTTTATCTATAACCCAACCACTTTAGCGATTCACCTTGCTAATAAAGGTCACGCAGATATTTTAAATATCTGTGAAAATATTTACGAACTCTCAAAAGAACATTATTTTGATGATGGAAGTAAAGACAAATTTAATTTAACTTATTTACCAATAGGTTATCCACGTGGATACGCATCTGCGGATGATTTTATTAGACATATGACTGATGTTTATCACAACACTAGCTACGATAGAAACAAAGACTTTATTTACTTCTGCGACTATCCAATTAGCCGTAGTGCTTCTAAACGTGACTTCATGCTTTCAGTTATTGAAAACGAATTCTCTGGTCAAACATCTAACTCAGTTAATCTTCAACCAATCGTTTCAGTTAAGAATCGTCATATCTTCGGTGCTGAAATTCTTCTCCGTATTAACGACGTTCATAGAAATATCTTCTTTAACGCTGAAGAGATTTCCCGTATCGCTGAAAGCGAAAATAAGACTCATATCATTACAGAGTCTATCGTTAACTTTGTTGGTAAGCTTTATAAAGATTATGGCAAGAGCATCTTTAAGCTTCATGATTTCGGTCGTATCGCTATTAACATCGACCAAACTTACTTAAAAGATCCTAACTTAATCAAAGCGGTTATTAAACTTTGCGAAGCAAATAATCTTCCAAATAACTTCATCTCATTTGAAATTCCAGAAGAGATGATTCCTGATAACATCGATAAGATTAAGAGATTTGCTGACGAATTATCTAACTATCATATCTATTTCTCTGTTGATAGATATACAGGTGCGTATATTGGTAGTGAAAAACTTAAAGATCTTGGCTTTAACGAAGTTAAGATTGCTCGTGACTTAATTACCAAGATTGATAAAGATCCAATTCAACTCAAGGCAGTTGCTGATATTGTTAAAAATGCGAAAAACGTCGGTATCTCTATTGCTTGCGTTGGTGTTGAAAATGAAGCACAATTCAAAGCACTTAAGAATCTTGATAGTGAAATGGTTGTCCAAGGTTACTACTTGTATAAACCTCTCACTAGAAGTGATCTTATCTCTGCAATTATCTCTTAAGAGATATATAGCAAAAAAAGAAAAAGCGCATTGCGCTTTTTTTTCTTTGTATTTGACTAATAAATAATCCATCGATTTGATGGATTATTTATTATCGTTTTGAATGTCTTCAAGAAGTTGTTTTTTAAGAGCTTCTTTTTGTTCATCGGTTAAGTCAGAAACTTTAATTGGTTCTTTCTTAGTTTGCTTTCTAACATAGAGAACTAAACCGACAATGTTTGCTGCTAAGATTAAGACTAATGGAACAACAGCGATTAATAAGTAAGCAGTAGTGTTTCTTGCGAAGAATCCAAGAAGCGTTTGTGAATTTTTAAGCGCTTCAATTTCTTCAACTGATTTATTACCGGCAACATTGATGAGCATCAAGATGTGGATCACGAAGAGGAACACAGTGAGAGCAACATCAAGGGCTGCTACTAAGATAAATAGAAGTTTTTTGTTTTTCATATAAAAAAATCCTAAAAATATACTACCCCCCTACATACGTTTTCGCAATAAAAAAATATTTTATATACACATATGCAAGGCAAAATTAACTACAAATCGCCTTTAATATACTATTAGTATATGTACTTTAATCATTTATATTATCAAATTTCTTGTATTATTTGCCGATAGATACTAATATATTACCGACAAAGGAGATTTAATCGACTTATGAAGTATATAACAGTAGAAGAAGCAAGTAAAAAGTTTGAATTATCGGCAAGAAGTATTAGGAATTATTGCGCACAAGGCAGAATCCCAGGAGCAGTCTTATCTGGTAAAACATGGCTTATTCCAGAAGAAGCTAAAAAACCAGAGAGAATTAATAGCAAAACTGATGATAATTCAATTGAAAATAATAAGTACGGAAACGGACTTGTTTCATTTATTAATGAAAGTCCGGTTGCGTGCTTTGCAGTTAATAATGTAAGAAATATCCTTAAAGAAAATGGATATAAAGAAATAAAAGAAAATCAAAAATATAAGTTTAACGCAGGCGATAAAGTGTTCATGATAAGAAATGACACAACTTTATTAGCGGTTAATATCGGCAAAAATATCGATGACAATAATGTTAATTTTCACATAATTGCCTCTCACGCTGATTCACCATGTTTTAAGATCAAACCAGAATGTGATGGAGTCACTGACTCTTATTCAAAAATCAATGTTGCACCTTATGGAGGTCTTATCGCTCCTACTTGGTTAGATAGACCTTTATCAATTGCTGGTAGAGTAGTTATCAATAAAGAAAATGGTGTTGAAACTAAATTAGTTAACCTTAAAGATATGACAGTGGTTATTCCAAATGTCTGTATTCACTTTAATCGCAATATCAATTCTGGATATGAATATAATATGGCAGTGGATATGGTTCCATTTATCGCAAGCGATAACAAAGACAAATCATTCAAATCTCTTTTAGCGGATCGTTTAAATGTTTCTAAAGAAGAGATTATAAACTTTGATTTATATCTATATAACAAACAAAGCGGTGTTATTTGGGGTGAAAATAGTGAATTCGTTTCGTCTGCAAGATTAGATGACCTTGAATGCGTCTATACTTCATTAATGGCCTTTAAGGAAAGTGATAACGATAACTCTATCAATGTTTTATATGTCGCAGATAACGAAGAAGTTGGTTCATTATCTCGTCAAGGCGCTGATAGTGACTTCTTAAGAAACACTCTAAAAAGAGTGTGCTCAGACTTAAACGGTCAATATGAAGTAGCAGTCGCTAATTCATTCCTTATTAGTGCGGATAACGCTCATGCAGTGCATCCTAATAAACCTGAATTAACAGATAAAGATAATAAGGCATACATGAATAAAGGAATTGCTATTAAGTTTAATGCCACTAATAGTTACACCAGTGATGCAATTAGTAGTAGCATCTTCCAAAAGATTTGTTCAAATGCTGAAGTTCCATTCCAATTCTTCACTAATAGAAGTGATATGAGAGGCGGATCTACATTAGGCAACTTACTCTTATCTCAAGTATCTTTGATGGCGGTAGATATTGGACTAGCTCAACTTGCAATGCATTCTTGTTATGAAACTGCTGGAACAGTCGATATCAAATACGCAATTAAAGCATTTAAAGAATTCTATCAATCTAAGATTGAAATTGATGGAAACTCATATAAAATCGCAAAGTAAAAGGACGATCAATTCGTCCTTTTATCTTTTTATAATTCTAATTAACGAAGAACAAATGTTACAACCATCATAACTGCTGCAACTGAAGCAGCGGTGATTGGTGAATAAATAATCTTTTTAAGTCCTTCAAATTTCCATTCTTTTGCTTCTGCTAATTTTTTAACTCCATAAAGCAATGCACCAAATGCAAAGACATAGAGAATAGCAACACAGTTAAACATGAATGCATATTTTTCTAAGTTGGCCATGAAAACGCTTAAGGTGGAGGTTGCTACATTAACTCTTATGAATGTTGAGGCAACTAAATAAGATGTATTAGCGATGATAAAAGTTGCTAAGCCTTTAAATGAAAGAATTTGTTTTGGCCTCATAACTAATAACGCTAATGCACCAAACATAGCTTCCATAAGAATGTAATAAACTGGATTAAATGATAGATGGAAAATAGCACAAACGATAGCTTTGATACTAGCAGCCATAATTCCCATATATATTGAACTTCTTGCAACGCCAGTTCTCTTAAAACATGCACCCATGCACATATATGCTAATGGGACCATAATAGTTGTGCTACATGCATACATTCCTGCTCCTTCAATAAATGGAAGATGTAAAAATGTCCCCAATGTAGCTTCTAAAATTCCCCAAAGTCCTCCAAAAAGAAGTACTCCAAAGAATATTTTTAAAGGTTCATACTTTTTTTCCATAACCAATACCTGCTTATAAAAATTTTATTATAAATAAGTTTTTAGTTCTATATTTATTTCACGAATAAGACGGAAATGTAATATAGACCAGGTTTTCTATCTACTCTATCTACCTTCCAAGATGTTTTATTAATCTCGTATTCATGAACTACGCCATTATCGTTTGGCTCAGTCGGGGTAATGGTTGATTCGTGAGGTTCAACTTTTGTAGTGGAGTCCATCGGTGCATGAACCGCATGGTTTTCTCCTTGACCATTATAAAAATCAATAACTAATCTTTCGACTTTATATTCTGAGATGGATTTTATATATGCATTATCTTTCAAGATCATTTCATGCTTTCCACCCGGAGTGGTTTTGATATAACATGGGAATCCAATCTCAAATGCATAAGTGACAGTAGAATCTTCTTTTGAAGGGACTGTTACGTTAATAACCGCGGTTGAATCATCTGCGGTAAGTGTAGATAAATCAGCAGTTAGTGTAGCGGTATAATGCTCATCTAATTCTGGCAAAGCTGGTTTAGCTTCAGGTGCACAGCCGACTAAAAATAAAAGTGGTAATAAAACTAGTAATTTTTTCATAGGTTTCTCCTAATAAATATAATTAAACACGAAAAAGTAACAGAGTTAAGAAGAAAAAAGAACCTCGCGTGCACAGTCATTAACCTTGAATGACGCGCATACAAAAAAGAAATTTTTATGTATCTTAATTACCTGTATTTGAAATACAATATATGGGTATGATGGATTTTTATTCTAGAGTTGCTTCTTTAAGAGACCAAGGCATTGATTTAGTGATTGTTACCGTTACCGAAAAAGAAGGAATGGGTCCTGCTGATGTCGGTAAGAAAATGGTGGTTACTGAATCTAATGAAGCTTTTGGTACAGTTGGAGGAGGGGCAATTGAATTCTACGCAAGAGAAAAATGCAAAGAAGTAATTAAAAACAGAACCTCTTTTAGTGAAAAATATTGTTTATTTGATCGCGAAGTCAAAGTTGCAAGTGATGAAGTAAAACTAAATATGGCTTGTGGGGGACATGTCACTTTATTCTATGAATTTGTCGGTCCAAAACAATTCGTGTATATCTTTGGAGCAGGTCACTGTGGCGCAGCTTTAGCAAAGCTATTAAGACCACTTAATTTCTATGTCACCATTATCGATGAAAGAAAATCAGTGATTGATGCTTTAGATGATTCTGCAAACGTTAAAGTCAATAAAGGATTTGTGGAATATATTGAAGAAAATCGTATTTCAGATAACCGTTACATCGTTGTTTGTACTCCAAGTCATCAAAATGACTACAATGTCTTAGACGCAATATTAAGATTAAATATCAAACCTAAGTATTTCGGAATGCTTTGTTCTAAAAAGAAAGTTAAAGACTATCTTGATAGAGCGTTTGAAAAATACGGCAAAGATGTTGATTTACATAACTTTTATTCGCCTATTGGACTTCAAACTGGAGGAGACACTCCTGAAGAAGTTGCAATCTCCATCGCTGGAGAAATCCTCTCAGTGTTCTGGGGAAAAGAAGATATCAACTCTCATATGAGAGACACAGTTAAAGAAAATTACGAATATTTCCATAAAGAAAAATAGTCAGGTTTACCTGGCTATTTTTTAATTAAGACCATCTTGTAGTGGTGGCCACTTTCATCTAATTCAATTGGTTTAAAGATATCTAGGAATGGTGTCACTTCTTCTTTTGGGGCTTTTAACACGCGAGAAACGCGTCCTGCTGAGCGTTTATGGTGTTCATTCAAAGTTATTCGACCGATATCATGAATGATGGCGAGAAGCCCGTCTTCTTTAAGTAGCTCATCAGCTCTCTTAACAAAGTTAGGGACATCCATAAAGTGTGGGAAAGCATCAAAGCAGACAATCGCATCAAATTTCTCATCCTGATATTCATAAAAATCAGCGTTTACAAATTTGACTCGTGGATCATCTATCTTTTCTTTCGCGTATTTAAGCATTTCATGAGATAAGTCTAAAGCGACAACTTCTCCATGATTTCTTAGAGCAAGTTTCTCAGAGATTATTCCTTTACCACATCCTAAATCTAAAATTCTCGAACAATTATTCAAAAACAAAGAATCTAAAAGCTCTTCGATGAGTCGAGAATCATCGTGCTTATAGTTCACCGCAATATTGTCAAAATAATCTCTTATAATCTCGTTCATATTTTTTTATAAAGTTCTAATATCCACTTTTTGGTAACCACCAAGACCTAAGGCATGAGATTTTATCTCATTATATAAATTTTTACCTAAAAACTTATTAGTGATTTCATTCATCTTTGCTTCTAAGTCTAAAGTGAATTCACTATGTGCGATACTGGCAACATAATACGTTGACATAAGTTGGATTTCAAGGTTGGAATAATAAGCGTTATATGGCATTAAAAGATAGGTTTCATTATTCTCAAATGCTTTTAATCCATCGTATTTAATCTTGTTTTCTGTAATAGCATAGTCGGCTTTAAATCCATTAAGTCCTCCGGTGTCTAAGAATATTTTATCTGGATTAACACCTTGAAGTTTATCCATATCGACAGTGACTTGTCCTGCTGGAATAATTTTTCCATCTTTATCGAAAAAATCTGTGTCATCAATTGCGGATTTCACTTTCGCGTATTTAAGAACAGGGAATTTTTTAAACGAGCCATATAAGCTTGTACTACCCCAATTACCAATCCCACCGACATAGTATGTTTCAGTGGTCATCTTTAAATTAGCAAATTCATTTTTGCAAGTATTAACATAGTTAATTAATTCGTTTGCTCGAGTTTCTCGATCAAAGATTTTACCAAGCATTAAAAGTGATTTTTGAGTTATAGAATCAAACACTCCATCGCTTCCTTGAGATAATCCAATTACCGGAGTTTGGATCGTTGCCGCTAGTTCTGAATTAGCGTCAGCAGGTAAAAATGAAACGATAAGATCTGGCTCAGCAGCAACAAGTTTTTCTGCCTCTGCTTTTTGAGATCCTGGTCCACCTTTACCAATTACAGTTAAAGCACTAAAAGTTTCGTAATTTGCCATATAGTATGGGCGAACTGTTTGACCAACTCCAAATGTAGTAGAGGAATCAATTTCTTCAACTCCAACTAATTTAGTGACATCTCCAACATATGAATAATATCTAAGAGCACCAGCACCAATGCAGATAACTCTTTCTCTTTTAGCTTTGCTAATTGTAAATGAACGTTTTTGCATATCTGTTACTCGTAAAGATAAGCCATCTTCAGATTCAATAACTGTTCCTCTTTTATCCTCTCCACTTGGGGATTGACTCATACATCCTGTCATTAGTAGTGGGAGTAAAGTTAAAACAAGTAATCTTTTACTTTTCATAAATAATGAATTCTCCTTCTTCTCTTTTTATGATAGTGCTATGCACGTTATAAACATTGTTTATAATTTCTTCATTAATCTCTTCTTTGGTAACAATCTTATAGATTTCTCCATCTTTTAAGAAGACAAACTTATCTCCGATTTGTAAGGCTTGATTAATATCATGCATAGAAATTAAGAAACTCTTATTTTTCTTTTCTTCTTTTATGAAATTAATCACTCTTAATTGGGTAGAGATATCTAAGTTACTAGTAGGTTCATCAAAGATGATAGTTTTACTATCTTGAATAA
>CAMOSZ010000115.1:0-7450 GCA_946625285.1 uncultured Caryophanales bacterium
CTTCTGCAGCCTCATCATCACTAATAGCTTCATATTTAACTCTTCCAATTTCATGAAGGAAAGCATGCTCTGATCCAACTCCTGGATAATCTAATCCACTAGCGATGGAATAAGCATCCGCTACATTTCCTTCTTTATTTTGAATAACTAGTGAATTAAAGCCATGTAAGACCATCTCTTTTCCAATTGTCATTGTTGCCGCGTTTTTACCAACTTCTAATCCGCTACCTAAGGCCTCAACTCCAACGATATTTACTGGTTCTTCTAAGAATGCTTCAAACATTCCGATTGCGTTACTTCCGCCTCCTACACAGGCAGTAACTATATCCGGAAGTTCACCAGTCAATTCCTTGAATTGTTCTTTGGCTTCTCTACCGATAATTTCTTGGAAGTCTCTCACCATAAGAGGATATGGATGTGGCCCAACACAACTACCGATTACATAGAACGCAGTTTTATATTCTTTAGCCCATCCTTCAAAAGCAGCATCAACCGCTTCTTTTAAAGTTGCAGTTCCTTTAGTAACAGGAATGACATTAGCACCTAATACTTTGATTCTATTAACATTTGGGAATTGTTTTTCTATATCAACTTGTCCCATGTAAATATCGCATTCTAATCCGAAGTAGGCAGCTGCCATTGCAACTGCACTTCCATGACTTCCTGCTCCTGTTTCAGCGATTAGTTTCTTTTTGCCAAGATATTTAGCGAGTAACGCTTGTCCCATGGCGTTATTAAGTTTATGTGCTCCTCCGTGATTTAGGTCTTCTCTTTTAAGGTAGATTTGCACTTTTCCTAAATAATTAGAGAGGTTTTGACAGTGATAAATAGGTGTAGGGCGTCCTTGGTAGTTCTTTCTAATATCACGTAATTCGTTGATAAATTTAGCGCTTTTAGCGATAGTTAAATATCCAGCGTAAACTTCATCAATTGCCTTTTGCAAATGCTTAGGAAGAAATGATCCTCCGTATCTACCAAAGTATCCATCTTCACTTGGATATTGCTTACGATAGTTTTTAAAATCAATATCAATACCTTTTAATGGTGAATCTTCAAATAATCTTTGTCCTTTAATTCTTCTATCGAGTGGCTTCTTAGCATTCTCCGGAATAAGATAGCGATGGTTTTCATAAATCGCACCTTCAATGCGTTTTTCTTGAAGTAACGCACGCACTCTTCTTTCGTTGATTTCCCACTTTTTAGCGGTTTCACTGACTGATAAATACTTCATACCTATATCTCCTAAACGGTATAATCTTTATACCTTATTATATTCCGTATATATTTAAAGGCAATTATTAGTTTTTAAAGAAAAATAAAAAGCGATGCAAAGCATCACTTTTTGAATTTTAATAATTTACGACTTATTTGTCTGGATTGAACTTTCTAATTGGCAAGTACTTAAATACTTGTTGTTGATATTTGGTATATAAAGGATACTTACTTGATGAGATAGCTTCTCCAAATGCAGAACTACCGCAGAAAAGAAGAACTAAGAATAGTGGTCCAATCATTGACCAGTTAAAGATAGCGGCCTTACATACTCCAGCTCCGATAGCAAAGACATATAAGCAAAGCCAAATTGCTTGTTCTCCTAAATAGTTTGGATGTCTGAAATATCCCCATAATCCAGTTGTGTTAAAACCGATATTATATGGTTCTGGCATATCATCAAGTGTTTTGCCTTCTCTAAGGAACTTCTTTTTATTTTGGTGGAATCTCCATTGTTGCTCATCTGCAATTGTCTCTAAGATTAAGAAAAGCATAGAGCTAACTGATGCAACATAATCAAAGACTCCAAACGGAATAGTTGATCCCATACACGCTAACGCAGGTAAGCAAATAGCGAGAACGATGAGATTTTGATAAATACAGATGAAGAATAAATCAAATGCACACCAAGCAAATCTATTTCCTAAGATTTTTGTTTTTCTTAAGACCGCCCAGCGATAATCTTCTTCACCAGTCCAGAATTTCAAACTATAGGCACCTTTTCTTGCAAAGTTAATAGTTAATCTAATTCCCCATAAGGTAACGATAACAGCATAGACAACAAGTCTAATATCCATTCCACCTTTGGCAGCAATTACCCAGGTATAAGCAATAGGTAAGATTGACCATAATTTATCCATTTGTGAATTATTGTGAGCAAGTTCTCCAACAATGAAGCAACATAATATGCTTCCTCCACAAATGAAGGCTAAGATGACTAGAGTTTCTAATTGAACGTTGTCTAATGATAAGTCACTAACAAATAAAGCAGTTATTGATAAACCAATTACCACTAGAGCAGTTAAAACTGTTCCGATATATTTTTTCATAATATCAATCCTTTCAGTCAATGGATAAATATTACACGCTTATTAATGATAAGAAAACATATTTTTTTATAGGGAAAATTTGTTCTTATATTATATATAGAGTTGTAATAGGCTATAATAAATTATCATGATTACCTTAGAGAAGATTTCTAGAATTTACACTCGAAAACAAATATCCGATGATGTCATCGCACTTAATGATGTTTCATTAACTCTCCCTGAGAGTGGTTTTGTTTCGATTGTTGGAGCTTCTGGAAGTGGTAAGACTACTTTACTAAATGTCATTGGTGGATTAGACAAGCCAACAAGCGGAAGAATGATTGTTGATGGAGTTCCTACTGATAACTTTAAAGATAAAGATTGGGATGCTTATCGAAACGAGAAAATTGGTTTTGTGTTACAAAACTGCTACTTACTTCCTCACCTTAATGTTAGAGATAATGTAGCGGTAAAACTTCAAATCTCGAATCGTAAAATCGAAAACATTGATGAACTAGTGGATGCTTCTTTAAAAGAAGTAGATTTACTAGATAAGAAATTTGATAAACCAAAAGCTCTTTCTGGTGGTCAAAAACAAAGAGTGGCAATCGCTAGAGCAATTATTGGAAAACCAACTGTCATTTTAGCGGATGAACCAACTGGTGCTTTAGATAGCAAAACCGGATCTCAAATAATGGAAATCCTTAAAAAATTATCTAAAGATCATTTGGTGGTTATGGTCACTCACAACCACGAATACGCTTCTAAATATTCTGATCGCATTATTGAACTTAAGGATGGAAAAATTACGTCAGATTCCGCCCCAATTACCCAAAAAGAGGGCGAAATTGACGATAAATTAGGTAAAGTCTCTATTCCTTTACACACTTCATTAAAGTGGGGAGTTAAGAACCTTGTTGTTAAAAAATATTCTACAATCTCAATCATTCTAGCAAGCTCGCTTGGCTTAGCTGGAGTTGGATTAATTCTTTCAATTAGTAGTGGTGTTTCAAAGACATTTGTGGACACGGAAGAAAGAGCCTTATCTATTTATCCAGTAACTATTTCTTCATACGCTAAATATTCTAGTGAAGGAAGTACTTCTGAATATGAAGAATTTACAGATGATCAATATGTCTTTGTTGATTTAAGTCAATTAGCCACTCAAGACCACTTGAATTATATGAGCGACGATTTCCTTTCTTATATGGGCAATATGCCAAAGGAATACTATAACGTTTCATATAAGGCATCAGCGACAAACTTTAACTTATTTACTAAAGTAAATGACTCAACATATAAAAAAGTTGCTTCAGTGTACGATAGCTTTTATAAGAGTATTGATGATTTTGATTTCTTAGAACTTCAATATGATTGTTTAAGTGGTCATTTCCCTAGAGGAGAAAACGAATTAGCGTTAGTCGTTGATTCTTATAACCGACTTACAGGAGCGACATTACAATCTCTTGGATTTGATGTTGATACATCTCACTATAGTGAGCAAAAACTTACCTTTGATAGCATTGTTGGTAAGAAATATAAATATGTTCCTAATAATGATTACTATTATTACGATACTTCTACAGAACTATTTAGCGTTCGTGGAAAAACTGGACAAGAGTTCTATGAAGAATCCACCCATGAATTAACTATTACAGGTATTATCAGAGAAAAAGAAGATTCAGATAATCCATTACTTAAATCGGGCATCATTTATAATCCTGCGTTTGAAAGAAATGTCATTCAAAACGCCAACGAATCCGATATAGTTGTTGCTCAAAAATCACTCGGAAAAAGCAAAAATGTTATTACTGGTGAGCTTATTACTGATATTCAATCAGGTAGTACAACTTATAGTTCTGACTATGTATATGAGGCACTTTTGTTTAATATGGGTGCTTTTGATAGAGTTACCACTCTTTATTACTTCACTAAAGATTTTGAATCAAGAAGTGCGATATCTGACTATTTTGATAAATATGTATCTGATGAAGAAGTTGATTTTGGAACTTTGACATATAACGACTATCTTGAAAGAGTCACTGTTCAATTTAATGGTGCAATCTTATTGATGACAAGTGTCTTATATGCCTTTGCTGTTATTTCTGTTATTGTAAGCGCCATCCTTAACGCTATACTTACTTATATATCTATTCACCAAAGAACTAATGAAATTGGATTACTAAGATCCTTAGGCGCTAGAAAAATAGATATAGGATTAATGGTGGAAACGGAATCACTTATAGCAGGTCTATTTGGTTCATTCTTAAGCATTCTTCTATCGATAATTCTTGTTTACCCAATAAATAAGTTACTAACAGGTGCTATATATCAGTACAAATTTTACTTATTAAGTTCTACGACATTTACTCTTCCTGGATTCCAGTGGTGGGTAGCGCCAATCATGGTGGGCTTAGGTTTATTAACCGCTCTTATCTCTGCTCTTATTCCATCTATTATTGCCAGCAAAAAAGATCCTGCTAGAGCAATTAATGAATAACATGTTATTCATAAAAATATAATATCGTTTTTGTTTGCCTTTATTTTTAATATGTATATAATATATTGGTTAGTTAAGACTAACTAACCGGAAAGGAGGACCTATGTCACCACTTGTTATATTAAGCTTATTAATCCCATTAGCAGGTACAACTCTTGGTAGCGCTATGGTTTTCTTTTTGAAAAAGGAAATTAACCCAAAACTACAAAAAGTTTTGCTTGGATTTGCTTCTGGTGTGATGATTGCAGCTTCAATTTGGAGTTTACTCCAACCTGCAATCGATAACTATGAAAAAGGCGATTACAGAATGTGGCTTATTCCTGCGGTTGGTTTCTTAATTGGTATTGGCTTCTTACTTTTACTCGATTACTTAATCCCACACATGCATATCAATAAAGGTGAAGAAGGAAAAATTAAGAATAAGCTATCTAGAACCTTTAAGATGATGCTTGCTGTTACGCTTCATAATGTTCCAGAAGGATTAGCGGTTGGGGTTATTATCGCTAGCGCAATTACTGGTAACATTAACGAACAAGCAATGCTTGCTTTGTCTATCGGTATTGCAATCCAAAACTTCCCAGAAGGTGCGATTATTTCTATGCCTTTAAAAGAGGAAGGTTGTTCAAAATTAAAGGCTTTCTTGCTAGGTTTTCTCTCTGGAGTAGTGGAACCAGTCGCTGCTTTACTCGCAATTGGACTCACCTCTTTGGTATCATCAATTTTGCCAATCACTTTAGCGTTTGCAGCAGGTGCAATGATCTATGTTGTTGTCGAAGAATTAATCCCAGAGGCTAACGAAGGTAAGCACTCTAACTTAGCAACCATTGGTTTAGCAGTTGGCTTTGTTCTCATGATGGTATTAGATATTGCGTTAGGATAAAAATATGAATAAATATATTATCAAAATTGAAGGCATGATGTGTGGAATGTGTGAGACACACGTTAACGATGTCTTTAGAAGAAATTTCAAAATCAAAAAAGTATCCTCTTCTCACTTTAAAAACGAAGCTATCGTTATAACTCCTGAAGAATTAACTGAAGAAGTTATTAAAGCAGCGTTTAAGCCAACAGGATATAAAGTCCTCTCTATTAAAAAAGAAGAGGCAATTAAAAAAGGATTATTTTGGAAATAAACTCCAATATAAATAACCAAAAAACCATCTCGTTCTCCTTCCGAGATGGTTTTATTTTATAAATTCTATTTATAATACGTATTTTTCTATAACGTATTTAACTCCGCTTTCATCAATTGAAGGAGCTTTTATTTTGGCTGCTTTAATGACTTCTTCTTTTCCATTAGCCATTGCCACTCCGTATTTCACTTCTTCAAACATTGATATATCAGCGATATCATCTCCAATTGCCATTGCATGATTTTTAGAAATGCCTAACTCTTTTAAAACAACTTTAATACCTTCGCCTTTAACATGAGGAACGGTGCAAACATCTACTCCATAGTCGTGGTAGCGGAAATAATAACTATCCTTAGGCATGATAGACATGAATTTCTCGTCTAACTCTTTTTGCGCGAATAATGTGAGTCCAATAACATCTTGATTGTGATAGTCTTCTATACCAGGAATATTCTCTGGATATGTACTGAAAAGCTGTTTTACAGCTTCATTTTCTTCAGCAATAAAGAAACAATCATATCTTCTAACGCCTTCAACATTAACATTTAACTTTATTGCAAGATCGCATAGTCTTTCGAATACTTCTTTCTCCATGATTGTCTCATAAAGGATTATGTCTTTGTGTAAAACAAAGCCTCCGTTTGCAAGGATCATTCCATCAGGAGTGAAGATGTCAAGAATCTTAATTTCTTTTACTGAATGATATGGTCTAGCAGTGCAAAAGAATACAAGAACCCCCTTCTTTTGGGCCTCTTTTAATGCATTTATTGAATCGATATCGAAAAATGGTGGTCTAGTTGACCAGTTAAGAAGTGTGCAATCAATATCAACAAAGACAATATCAATTTTACTCATGCTACTACTTTACTACTTTGTAGCCTGCTTTAGTAATAGCTTTTTCAATTAACGAATCTTTGACTTCTTTTTTTGAGGTGATGACTGCTTCGTTTTTCTCTAATGAAACTTCTACTGAATCAACACCTTTAATTCCTTCAAGAGCTTCTTTAACGTGTGCGACACAGTGCATGCACATCATTCCTTCAACTTTAATAACCTTTTCCATGTTTTTATTCTCCTTTATTTCACAGTTATTGTAATTAACTAATATATCTGGAACATTATTATGTTTATTAATCTTCCTTAATTTGTAAGGATTGAATAAATTAATTCTTAAGGCATTACAAACAACAAAGACAGAAGATAACGCCATTGCGGCACTCCCCATCCATGGCATGACTTTATAAACACCAGCAAAAGATAAGACTCCAGCAGCAATTGGAATCATAATGAGATTATAGATAAATGCCCAGAATAAATTCTCTTTAATATTTAGGTATACATTTTGAGATAAGCGTATAGCAGCGTAAGCATCCAAAAGTGATGATTTCATTAATACTACATTCGCACTATCAATTGCGATATCAGAACCTCTTCCTATCGCAAGTGATACGTCAGCTTCAGTTAGTGCGATAGAATCATTTATTCCATCACCTATCATCATTACTTTACCACGTTTC
>CAMOSZ010000116.1:0-4830 GCA_946625285.1 uncultured Caryophanales bacterium
GTAAATAAGAAGACATCTTGGAGCATTTGTCCCACTCCTCTTCTTAACGAAGAAAGTTTTATATCATTGATCTCAATATCATCAATTAAGATTTGTCCACCTTGAATATCAAAGTTACGGACAATTAAGTTAAGGATTGTGGTTTTACCTGCTCCAGTAGCACCGACAAAGGCGACTGTTTCTTTTGGATTGATGACAAAGGAAACATCTTTTAAAATCCAGTTTTCTTTATCATAAGAGAAATAGACATGTTTAAATTCAATCTTCCCTTTAAATTCATTAACTTCAATCGCGTTCTCATGGTCAACCACTTCAGGTTTGATATCAAATAAGTTATATAGTCTTTCTATCGCGCTTGTGGCACGCGTGATGTGATTAAGTGAATCCGCTAAAGATTGAACAGGTTCAAAGAAATAATTAAGGAATAAATAGAAACTCACAATAATACCAGCGCTTAATCCTAAAGTAACACCGAAATAGATAATTAAAGCGACAGATAGAATATAGATTAGTGACACTAATGGTCGATAAATCGAGAAAGCAATTGTAATCGCATATTTAGTTTTAAAGAATTCATGATTCTTTTTATTAAAGATCTTGTTATATTTCTCTTCTTCTTTGAAGAGTTGGATAATCTTCATACCAGAAAGAGATTCATTTAAGAACTTATTTAAGTCTGAGAGCTGTGCTCTTTCTCGAGTAAAGATCTTATGAACTTGTTTCCAGAATAATAAAGAAATAACAAAGATAATAACTACTACTCCAGACATGATTAACCCTAATGTTGGAGAAAGGGCCATCATCCAAATATATGTTGCTAAAACTGTTAATAAGTCTTTAGCAATCTTCACTACTGTTCCTGTAAAGAATTCGCTTAATTGAGAAGTATATGAACAGACTCTAGTGACTAAAGAGCCAACCGCCATATCATTGAATTGGTTTTGGGACATGTTTTCAACATGTTCGAAAACTTCCATTCTTAAAGAATAGACAATTCTTTGACCAGCCTTAGTTAAAATCATGCTTTCTAAGAAGACAAATGTTTGAGTAAATAAAGCAATTCCTAACACTGCTAAAGCAATAAGAATGATATTTCCAAGTACAACATTATCTCCGATGATGTAATCAGCGAAGAAACCATTCACTCTAGGAGTTATAGCTCCTAAACCGACATTTAAAAGAATCAAAAGGATTGAAATAATAAAGGACTTTTTCTCTTTTGAAATGTATTTCCATGTTCTTTTTAGCATCTCTTTATTAGAGATTTTTTTCTGAACTAAAAGATCAGCCATTTACTGTTTCCTCCTTTCCACTACTTAATTTTTGTAAAAGGACCATTCTTGAGAATGTATCACTTGTTTTAAGGAGATTCTTTGGAGAATCAAAAGCTTCTAAGTTACCTTTATTTAAAACGATAACTTTATCCATTCCCATAACTGTAGAAACTCTAGAGGCCACAATAATTGTGGTTTTACCTTCTCTAGCCTTTTTTAAGTTCTTTAAGATGTTCTTTTCGGTTTTTAAATCAACCGCACTGACAACATCATCTAAGATTAAAATTGGAGAGTCTTTATAGAAGGCTCTTGCTAAAGATATTCTTTGCTTTTGTCCCCCAGAAATAGTTGCTCCATTTTCTGCTAAAAATGTCTCTTCTTTATTTTCAAAGTTATCAATATCTTTTTTCACATCACTATTAACTAAAGCAGCGAAGAATTTCTCTTCATCATATTCTTCTTCACTAAATGTAATATTCTCTTTAATAGATCCACTAAAAAGGAAGTTATCTTGAGGAGAGATAGCAAAAGCATCTCTAAGAGATGATAAAGAGATATTCATCGCATCTTCATCATCTAAATAGATTGTTCCTTTATCGACGTTGTATAGTCTTGCTAAGGTATTAACTAAAGTGGATTTACCACTTCCAACAGTGCCTACCACTCCAATCATTTCTCCTTTTTTGATATCTAAAGTAATATCGGTTAAAGCATTTTTAAGAGCCCCTTTATATTTAAAAGAGAAATGTCTAAAGGAAATGTTTCCTTCAATCTTTTTATCAATTACGTCTTCGCTATCTTTTAACTCAAGTGGTAAGTCTAAGAAATTCGCCACTCTTCGATATGAAGTTCTCGCTTTAGAGAACATCGTAATAACTTGTCCTAAAGCAATCATTGGCCACACTAGAGAATAAAAATACCCTTGGAAAGTCACAAGTGGACCAGCTTCTAAAATAATATCTACTCCAAAGATATTGATTGGAGATCCCGTAATTGTGCCATAAACAAACCATCCTCCAAAACCTAAGATAATTGCGGCGACTAAAGCGATAATAATTTCGATTAAAACATCAAAGAAAACAGAGATGAATGTGAATTTCACATTCGCATCACGGTTTTTCTCCGCTAATTTTCTAAAGTTATGGATTTGTTGTTTTTCTTTAACGAAAGCTTTAATAACTCTAATACCGGTGAAACTCTCTTGAGAAAAATCATATAGACTGTCATTACTTTCTTGACGCATTCTCCATCTATATGACATATGTCTTTCGCATAATGCACCCGCTAAGGCGATTAATAAAATTGGGATTAAAGCAATTGTCGCTAAAGAAGTATTTAAGATAAACATTTTGGTTAAAGCTAAAACTGTTAAGAAAGTTCCATCAATTACCATTAAAGAACCCCAGCCTAAAAACTCTTGAAGAGTCTCTAAGTCATCCGTGGCCCAAGACATAATATTTCCAACTTTATTATTGTGATAATAAGTAACATCAAGTTGCTCAGCTTTTAGAAACATCTCTTTTCTTAAATTCTCTTCAATTCTTTTAGAAGCATAAAATAGAGAAAGTCTCCAAAGAATTCTTCCGATAAATAAAACAAAAGCAACAACCACTACTTCGATAATTGTGCTAATGAAATATTGGCTTTGAACATCAATCGTCCCATCTTTAGATAATTTATCAACTAAGCCACCAATAACTTCTGGTATACGGAGTTGAAAAATATCAACCGTTACTAAAGCAGCAAGTCCAATCAAAAAGAAGATAACAAATCTTGGATAGTATTTTCTAACGTATTTGCCCCAAAGAAGAAACATACTATTTATTCTTCCCCTTTTTGTTATGAACTAAATAGAAAATTAAGAAGGTAATTCCTCCAAAGAGGAAATAGCCTGAAAAATCTATTCCAACATCTGCAATCGCGAATACTCTACCAGGAGCGAATAATTGCATTAATTCACTTATGAACGCCACTAATAAGCCAGTAAAGATAGAAGAGATAATAATCTCTACTTTTCTTTTATCTAATCCTTCATTAATTAAGCAATATGTAATGGTAGTAAGAATTCCACTAACACCGAATAAACCAAAATGGCCAACCAACTTTCTAATAACGTAATGTGTAGTTTCTGGATCAGTCACAATTGGAGAATTAGGATTAATGTTTTTCACGAAATCGATAAAGATTTTGGTAACACTAAAACTTTGATTCGCACTTCCTTCTCCTCCAATTCCACCTTCAACAATAATAAAAACATTAACGGCGATAGAGAGAACTAAGAATATATAGAATGCAATCGTTGTCTTTTTCATGGATAGAAATAATTTTATATGAAAATTATATCTAAGTGCTATAATAATCACTATGACGAAAGAAAAAATTGAAGAATTATTAGTGAAAGTCCTCGGTGAAGGAGCAGAAATCGTTCACGAAATGTTAGGCGGAATGATGAATATTTCTTATCTAGTCAAAGACAAAAATGATAAGAAATATATTATCTATATTCCAACTGAACAAGCTAATGAAATGGTTAATCGTCCTTTAGAAAAAGAACATCAAAGAATTATCTACGAGCTTGGTCTTACTAGTAAAAACGTCTATTTTGATGAAAAAACTGGTATTAAAATCAACGAATTTATTGAAGGTGATTCATTAGATAAAATCGCTGGTTTTGATTATGACAAGATCGCCACTATGTTTCATAAACTTCATAATTCTGTCATGCTCTCACGAGTGGACTACGCTCCATTTACGAGATTTATCAACGAATATGAAAAAGAGGCTCTTCAATATGAAGAACCATCTCAAATATATAAAGAATTAAGAGATTTCCTTTTCTCAAAGAGAAACTTCTTAGAATCTCAACCACTTGTCTTATCTCATAATGACGCTCAAAGAAGCAATATCGTTAAAACTCCTAATGATGAATATTATTTCATTGATTTTGAGTTTGTTGGTAATAACGATGAGATTTATGATATCGCCGCCTTTGGTAACGGAACAGTGTCCGAAGGAAGAAAATTACTTGAAAAATATTACGATAACAATCCAAGTGATAACGAGATTAGAAGATTCTACTTATGGAGAATCTATATTTCTCTACAATGGTATAACGTCGCTATTACAAAGCACTATCGCGGAGAAGGAGAAAAGCACGGATTTAATTTCTTAGATGTTGCTAACCACTTCTTAACCAACGCTAAAGATGCATACGATGGATATCATTTAGAAATCAAAGACCAAGAAGTCGAAGATGATACAGTTAAACTCATCATCTCCACTTTAGATAAAGTTCGTCATTTCTTGAGAAAAGACGGAGGAGATTGCGAATTTATCTCCTTTAACGATGGAATTGTCTACGTTAGAATGCAGGGTGCTTGCCAGGGCTGCTCTTTTGCATATAACGATATCAAAGATTTAGTGGAAGTTATTCTCCAAGAAGAAGTTCCAGGTGTCGTTGAAGTCCGTCTTACCGACTAATTGGGGTATAGCCAAGTGGTAAGGCATCGGCCTCTGACTCCGACATTCCTTGGTTCGATCCCAAGTACCCCAGCCA
>CAMOSZ010000117.1:0-8471 GCA_946625285.1 uncultured Caryophanales bacterium
GAAGAAACTCCAATTATTGAAGAGGCGGAAGAAGTCAATTTAATTGATTCTAGACCAACTCCTGAAGTACCACCTGTTCAAGAAGAAAAGACTATTGATGAATCTTTAGTCAAAATGCAGCCACACTTTGCAGAAGCAGTTGAGGTTCCTAATGAATCCATGATTCACGCTACTCCAACTCCAGTAATGGAAACTCCTCAAGAAGTTAAACGTCCAAAGATCGTTTGGATTCCACCTTCAACTGACTTGCTTATGGTTTATGAGACTGAAGAAGCCCGTGAAATTAACGAGAAAGTCGCTAACGAAAGAGTAGAAGCACTTAATTCAATTCTTTCTGACTTTAGAACTGGTGCTCGTGTATCTGGTTATACAATTGGTCCATCCATCACTAGATTTAATGTTGAATATGAATCAAACGTTTCCTCTAAAAACGTTGAGAAATATGTCCAAGATATCTCTCGTCGATTAGGCGGAGTTGCTGCTAGATTTGCTGCAGTTGTTCCTGGAGAATCATATTCTGGATTTGAAGTTCCTAACGCAACGATTACAACCGTTGGTTTTAAAGATACATTTAATGCTCTTCCTGATGTTAAAAAACATCCTTTAGCAGTAGCCTTTGGTAAGGATATTTCTGGTAATGTCATCTACGCAGATTTTGATGAATTCCCACACTTATTAGTTGCTGGTACCACTGGAAGTGGTAAATCAATTTATGTCCACTCAATCATTTCTACTTTAATCATGAGAGTTTCTCCTGATTATTTAAGAATTGTCTTAGTGGATCCTAAACGTGTTGAAATGACAAAATATCGTGACATGCCTCACTTATTATGTCCAATCATTACTGAAGCTGAAAAAGCTAAAGTTTGCTTACAAAAATTATGTGATGAAATGAATAGACGTTATGAACTTTTCTCTCAAAATGGAGAAGTTAGTAACATCAAAGACTATAACAAATTCGCAAAAGAGACTGGAATCGATCCTCTTCCATATATCATCGTCTTTATTGATGAATATGCAGATTTAGTCGATTCTTGTAAAGAAATCTCTCAACCAGTTGTTTCTATTGCTCAAAAAGCTAGAGCAGCAGGTATCCATCTTTGTATTGCTACCCAAAGACCATCCACCAACATCATTACTGGTGTTATTAAAGGTAACATTCCAACTCACGTCGCTTTAATGACTAGTAGCTACACTGATTCAATTATCATCATCGGTGAAGCTGGAGCAGAAACCCTTTTAGGTAAAGGCGATATGCTCGTTCAATCACCTTTAGTTTCTCGAGTTGGTGTTACTCGTTTACAAGGATGCTATATTCAAAATAAAGAGATTGTTCACGTAGTGAATTATTTAAAAGAACACTACGAAACATATTACGATCCAAACTTCTTAGATTTAGTGGATCATTCTAAAGAACCAGCTCAACCTGTTTTAGCACCAGGCGAAGTTGAAAAAGAAAGTTCTCAAGAAGAAGAAAACAAATATCAATCAATCAAAGAATGGGTCATGACACAAGAATTCGTTTCTATGAGTAAGATTCAAAGAGAGTGTTCGGTTGGTTTTAACCGCGCTGGAAGATTCTTCTCTAGATTACAAAAAGAAGGAGTTGTTTCGACAACTCAAGATGGTAGTTCTAAAGGATGCCGCGTTCTTGTTCATGATGACTATGACACTGGTGACACGATGGTTACTAGTGACGAATTAATCGGATAAAAATGGAAAATCAATTAGTAGGCGCTCTATTATTAGAGAACAATCAAATAGAAGTTAACTATGTAAGTGAAGACATAAATTCAGTCTCTTTCTCTTTAACTTCAGATGGAATAAACCAAAATATTCATTTAGTCGATATTATAAGCACTAACGAAGTTCATAAAATTATTTTCGCCAGCGAAAATCCTATTGAACTCGGTCATATTTATCGCATCAAAACTAGTGAGGAAGAAGAGACTATTTTAAGACTTGACCGTTATGTCGCTAGTAAAGAATTTGATGAGTTATATTTTTATGATGGTGAGTTAGGTTTAGATTATCAAAAAGACGAATCAACTTTTAGACTTTGGTCTCCAACAAGTGAAAAGGCTTTTTTAAAATTAGAAAAAGGAGACAATAACTTTGTTATGCTCCCAATGAAAAGAAAAGAAAAAGGTGTTTTTACTATTACCGTTAAGGGAGACTTATTTAACAAAAAATATAATTATGTGATTGTTCAAAACAACATCCAAAAAGAAATCACTGATCCATATGGATACGCAGTTGATGCTAATTCTGAACATTCGGTTGTTATTGATATCAACGATATCAAAAATATGGGAACAGTCACACCAACTAACGAGATTAAAAATCAAAGTAGTGCGGTGATTTATGAACTTCATATTCGCGATTTTACAGAAGGAGATAAATCAATCTCTAATTCTGGAACCTATTTAGCGGTTTTACAAAAAATCGATTATCTTAAGCGACTTGGTATTACCCATGTCCAACTTTTACCGGTCATTGATTATGATGGAGTAGATGATTACGATAAGTCTTTATATAACTGGGGTTATAATCCGATTTCCTTCTTCACTTTAGAAGGAAGCTATTCTCAATATCCAGAAGATGGATTAGCGAGATTAATTGAATTCAAGACCTTAGTTAATGAACTCCATAAGAACAACATTAGAGTAGTGTTAGATGTTGTTTATAATCATTTATATGATTATATTACAAACAATTTCCAAAAAAATGTTCCTTATTACTTCTTTAGAAGAGCTGGAAAAAGAATGGCAAATGCTTCTGGATGTGGAAACGATGTCGCTAGTGAGAGAAAGATGGTTCGAAGAATCATCTGTGACTCAATTAGATATTTCTTAGAAGTATTTGATGTTGATGGCTTTAGATTTGATTTATTAGGCTTAATCGATATTGAAACAAGTAAAGAAATCGTTAAGATTAGAGACGAAGTTAAAAAAGACGCTTTGCTATATGGCGAAGGTTGGAATATGGGAGCGGAACTTAAAGCAGAGCAAAAAACATCAAGTGATAACGCTCACTTAATTCCAGAAATGGGATTCTTTAATGATAAATTTAGAGACGTCATTAAAGGCTCAACATTTGATCATTATTCCCCAGGTTTCATCTTGGGCAATAGAAAAAACCATTTTGAAATCGAAGATGTCTTATTTGGCTCAATGTTCTCACATCGATATGACTCGATTAATCAATCGATTAATTATGTCGAATGTCATGACAATCAAACTTTGTTTGATAAATTCTCATATTTTGATGAATCAGTCGAAGCGAATTTAAAGCGTGTCACCTTAGCAAATATTGTGACAGTTTTATCACTAGGCGTTCCATTTATTCATATGGGACAAGAAATTGGTCAATCTAAAGAATTACTTGATAACACTTATAACATTCCAAAGATTAACAACATGAATTGGAAGCTAGTGGAAGAAAGAAGCAAGATGGTTGACGTTTTAGCGGATGCGATTAAATTAAGAAAAGCTCTTAATTACGCTCAAGCTAATTCCATTGAAGAAATACTTGATGGAACAACTGTTGAGCATATGGACAATGGACTACTTGTTATCAAAACTTCTAATAAGAGACTCCAAAGTGATGGAGAAAAAGCAGTCTTAATTATAAACATCAACGAAGAAAGCTCTTATATTGACTTAGAAGAAGATTATTATTTATACTTTTCAAGTTCAATCGGTCTTATCACCGATAAGAACTATTATAGGAACTTAATAGTTCCAGGACTTAGTATTGAGGTTTTAAGAAAATAATGTGGCATATAATTAGAACAGCGTTGCTTATTGCTCCAACATTAATATTTGATTTCTTTGCCTGGATTTTAAAATATTCTCATCATCCAGAAAAATATCCAATGGAGAAACGCTACCAAAGAACAAGAAACTTAATCGTTAAAATTAATCACTTACTTAGATTAGAAACAATTGTTGAAGGCCAAGAGAATAGACCAAAAGAAATTGCATGTTACTATGTAAATCACTTAGCAGCGGTCGATCCTCTTTTAATATTTGAAGCAATTGAAGAGCCAACTGCCTTTTTAGCGAAGATTGAAGTTAAAAAGATGCCGTTTGTTGGCAGAATCTTTAAAGGAGCGAATGGCTTATTCCTCAAACGTGATGATTTAAAACAACAATTAAAAGTCATGATGAAAGTGGAAGCTTCTTTAAAAAATAAAGAATGTAACTGGGTTATTTATCCAGAAGGAACTAGAAATAAGGACCCAATGAATAAATTATTAGAATTCCATAAAGGAACTTTTAGAAGTGCGATGAAGGCTAATGTTCCTTTAGTCCCAGTTGTCTCTTATGGTTCATTCCGCGCGCTTAACTTAAAACACAACTATAAGAAATATCCTACATACGTTAAGTTTTTAAAACCAATTTATCCAGAAGAATATAGCGGAAAGACCACCGATGAAATTGCCGCAATGGTCCAAAGTCGTATACAAAAAGAACTATCCTTTAATGTCAAAGCTCTTGATCACAAGAGAATGAGCGAATCAAAAGATAGTTATTATCGATTTAACGCGATTAAATAATTAATATTTTCTTCTAAGACCTTTTGGATAGTGGTTCTTAATCACTCTTCCATCAGTCTTAGCAATATCAATTGAATTACTGTGGTATGTTAACAAAACATACCCTTTATTTTTGTTTTCTTTATTAAGTTGATTTCCTTCTAAATACAGTTTTAGTTCTTCTAAAGATAGTTCAATAGATGGGAATTCATCTTTTGAAAGAGTTCTAGCGTAGTGGAGATCAAATTTCTCAATTCCTTTTTGTTCTTCTTTGATTTTTACTCCATATCGAATAATCTTTAGCCCTTTTGTATCAATGATATTAGAGATAGCAAAAGTAGTGTTTCCAAACTTTTTAACATCATAATTCTTATATGATTCTACTAAAGTAGAAGCTTTGCGGTTATCATTTTTAAATTTAGTTAATTTAGATTCACCAGGTTTTTGGATATGACAAACATATTGCCCTTCTCCTTGGAAATTAGAAGGAAGGAATCTAATTCCAATAGGACAAAGTGGATTTATATATTCGCCTTTAAGATTGATGTCTTTAATAATCGCATCAGTGTTATCTAAAAGATATTTAATGACTTCTTCATCTTCTTCAATTGAATAAGAGCAAGTTGAATACGATAATAATCCACCTGGCTTAAGCATCTTATAAGCATAAGAAATAAGTTCTTTTTGAATTTCTGCGAATTTATAGACTTTATTAATTGACCAATCTTCTTTCATTAATGTCGATTTTCTAAACATTCCGCTTCCAGAACATGGAGCGTCTAATATGATTTTGTCAAAGGTTTCTAAGTAGTGGTGATAAATCTCTTTAAAGTCATTATTAACCACTAAAACGTTTCTTAAACCTAATCGCTCACAGTTACTAGATAACACCATAGCTCTACTACTAGAAAGGTCATTAGAAATAATTAACCCATTTCCATTCATTTTTAATGAGGCTTGAACAGTCTTTCCTCCTGGAGCAGCACATAAATCTAAAACACAGTCATCTTCTTTAAAATCAATTAAAGATGAGACAACCATCGCACTAGGCTCTTGAAGATAATAATATCCAAGTTCGTGATAGAAATGCTTTCCTAATGGGTATTCATTTTTATCATAAAGATAAGCATGCTTAACATATGGATGAGGAGTGACATGTGGGAACTCTAAAACAAATTCTTCGTCACTAATCTTATTAGTGTTTATTAACACCGCGTGTTTGTCTACCCCTTCTAAAGAGTTATATAGTTCTTCCGCATCTTTCATTGGAAGAGAATGTTTTAAATGTTCTAAAAAGTCCATAGATTCATTATATATGGATTGGAAAATTAAATGTATAAAATACATTATTTTGTGATAACATATATACGAGGTTTTTTATATATGAGAATGGTAGATTTAATTATCAAAAAACGTGATGGCCACGAATTAACCAATGAAGAAATTAAATTTTGGATCGATGGCTATGTTAAAGGTGAGATTCCAGATTATCAATCCAGTGCGATGAATATGGCAATATTCTTCCGTGGAATGAATAAAAGAGAAATCGCAACATTAACCGATTATATGGAACATAGTGGAGAAGTTATCGACTTAAGCGCGATTAGCGGTATTAAAGTTGATAAGCACTCTACAGGTGGAGTTGGAGATAAAACATCTTTGGTCCTTGGACCAATGGTCGCTGCTGTTGGAGGCAAACTTGCCAAAATGAGCGGTAGAGGTTTAGGACATACAGGTGGAACACTCGACAAACTCGAATCCATTCCAGGATTATCAATTAGTAAAACTAAAGAAGAAATGATTGAACAAGTTAACGATATTGGCATCGCTATTATCGGACAAACAAGTTCACTTGTTCCTGCTGATAAGAAACTCTATGCTCTTAGAGATGTCACTGGAACAGTTGAATCTATTCCTTTAATTGCTGCTAGTGTTATGTCTAAAAAACTCGCTAGTGGAACTAACGCAATTTTACTTGATGTCACCGTTGGTGAAGGCGCATTTATGAAAAACATGGATAGCGCTAGAGAACTCGCAAGAACCATGGTTGAAATTGGCGACTCCTTAAATAGAGACACCGTTGCCGTTCTTTCTGATATGAGTGAACCATTAGGTATGGCGGTTGGTAATAACCTTGAAGTTAAAGAGGCTATTGCATCTTTACATGGAAAAGGACCAGAAGACTTAATGGAATTATGTTATACCTCCGGTAGTATCATGTTAGTTCAAGCCAAAGTTTGCAAAACTTTAGAAGAAGCTCGCGCTAAGTTACATGAAGTCGTTGAGAATGGCAAAGCATTTGAGAAATTAGTCCAAATGGTTGCTGCTCAAGGTGGAGATGTTTCTTATATTAAGAATCCTGAGAAATTTGAAATGTCCAAAAATATCGTTGAAATTAGATGCGAAGAGGATGGATATATCAAAGAGATTAACGCTTTAGAGATTGGTATTAGCGCTATGAAACTCGGTGCTGGTAGAGAAACTCTTGAAGATGTTATCGATATGAGCGCTGGTATTGTCTTAGACAAGAAGATTGGTGCAAAAGTTAATAAAGGTGATTTACTATGCACAATTTATACAAATAAGAGCAAAGAAGAATATCTTCCAGTTATTGAAGAAATCAAAGCAGCGTATAAATTCTCTAAAGAGAAAGTTGAAATTCTCCCAGTTATTAGAGAAGTTATTAGAAAATAATGAAAGTTATATTACAAACAGTTAAAGAAGCACATGTGAATATATTAGGTAAGACCGTTGGAAGTATTTCTAACGGTTACCTTTTACTCGTCGGCTTTACTGATGGAGACGATCAAGAAATTGTTAATCGCATGGTTGATAAGATTTTAAAACTTAGAGTCTTTGCGGATGAGAACAGAAATATCAATCTTTCTCTATTTGATGTTAAAGGTGGAATATTATCTATTTCTCAATTCACATTATATGCGAATACGAAAGGTGGAAGAAGACCATCATTTGTTGATGCGATGAGGCCACATGAAGCAGAAGTGTTATATGACTATTTCAATAAACAATTAGAAAATGTTTCCGGTATTCACATTGAAACCGGAGTGTTTGGAGCAGATATGGATGTTTATTCCGTCAACGATGGACCATTCACATTAGTGCTCGATAGTAAGGAATTATTTTAGATGAAAGTATTAATCGGTCTTTCTGGTGGTGTTGATAGCGCTGTAGCCGCGTATTTACTTCAAAAACAAGGATATGAAGTAAGCGCGTGTTTTATGCGTAACTGGGACTCTTTAGCGAATAATGACTATTTAGGTAACCCAAATATCAATAATTCTCAATGCCCACAAGAAGCTGATTATGATGACGCAGTTAAAGTCGCTGCTAAACTTGGCATTCCTTTACTTAGAATCGACTTTGTCAAAGAGTATTGGGATGATGTCTTTTCTTACTTAATTAAAGAATACGAAGTAGGAAGAACTCCTAACCCAGATATTTTCTGTAACAAATATATCAAATTTGATGCTTTCTTAAAGTTCGCTAAAGAAAAGGGATTTGATATGATTGCGATGGGTCACTACGCTAAAAGAATTGATAAAGATGGAGTGGCCTATTTATGTAAGTCTTTTGATAAAAACAAAGACCAAACTTATTTCCTTTCTCAAATCTCTCAAGAGCAACTATCTTACGCTTTATTTCCTCTTGGAGATATTGATAAAACTGAGGTTAGAAAAATCGCTCATGATTTAGAGCTTGAAATCGCTGATAAAAAAGACTCGACAGGAGTGTGCTTTATCGGAGAGAGAAATTTCAAAGAATTCTTAAAGAATTATATTCCTGCTAAAAAAGGTAAAATCGTCGATATTGATACGAATAGAAAAATCGGTGATCACGAAGGTGTAATGTATTACACAATCGGTCAAAGAAGAGGGTTAGGAATTGGCGGAATTACTAATGAAGAAGCTAA
>CAMOSZ010000118.1:0-3526 GCA_946625285.1 uncultured Caryophanales bacterium
TCTACCAAGTTCATTACTGAAAACGGAAAGAGACTCGTTTAAATAACTATCATCAGGTTTTAATTCGTCTCCATAGGAATGTAAAAACTCTGTTATTCCGTTATGGAAAGCAAATCCACCTTTAGAAGAACTAAAAGGTGCACTATTAGTTGGAGAGCCAAATGATACAGCAAACCAATCCCCGTTATCATGAGTGGCCATTTCAATTCTAACTTTAAAGTCGCCAGATATTTTTTCATCGTAAACTAAGCACGCATCCCAATCGTATGTTTTAGGACTAAAACGCAAAGAAGGATACTTTCTTTTTAACGACACTCCTGGAGTAGTAAACCAATTTTCATTAATTTCTCCAGAGTCAAAGTGATCACTAAAAACAAGTTTAGATTCATACGCTGCAGAAGCTTCTTTATAGTTAGGTTTAACTGCTAAAGAAAAAACTAACGAACAAATACCAAGTATTGGAGTAATTAACACTAATCTCTTTTTCATTAGTAAGACACCTCCGCTGTGAATCTATTAAGTAAGGCTCTCATTATTAAGTTAAGAGGCAAAATAAACATTGTAAGAATTAATCCTAAGCACGCTGCTGTGACAAGGTTTTGCTGCTTTATACCAGCTTCTGTAACTAAGTTAAAGATTTGCCATGGTGCTGTCATATACATGTTGTTTAATCCAGTATTGCCATCAAATATCAACATCGGTTGCATAAAGAAACTGTAAACAGATGAGAAAATCATCATTACCCAAGTTGTAATTGTTGGCATAACTAAAGGCAAAGAAACATGTATTAATTCTGTAAAGAAACCACATCCATCTAATCTAGATGCTTCGCATATTTCTTTTGGAATGCGGTTCATAGCACTAGAAATCAAAATAACGTTAGTGCCCATGCCGTTTAAAATAGCGAAAGTATAAATAAGAGGCCATTTCACATCAGTGTCAACATATGGAGCAAGCCACTGCTTATTTATTCCTAGCCAAGACAAAAGCTGAGCGGCCGGACCAGTAATAGTTGTATAACCATCATCGAATTGTCTAAACATTTCTCTAAAGGCTGCCGCTAAAACGACAAGAGAAATAATGGATGGAATATAGAAGATAATTCTAAAGAATTTATAACCATATACCTTTTTATAAAGTGCATACGCAACTATAACTGATAAAGGCAAGATCATGAGGTTGATACCAATCGCATGGAATGAATTCCAGAACGCGTTAGCGGTGCCTTTATTTTCTTGTAGGAAGATATCTTTAAATAATCTTGAATAATTTTCTAAACCAACAGGGATTTCTTCTCCAAATTGGTTGATTCTAAAGAATGTTAATCTAATCGTGTCAAAGTTGATATAACACCAGAAGACCGCAAAATGAATTAAAGACAATGCTAAAAACGAAACAATGAATATTGTTCTCTTGCTCTTAGCAAAAACTTGTTTCTTTAATATCATCTTGCACCTAACCTTTTATAACCGTTTATTCATTAATTTCTGGATAGTCACTTCTCCATCTATCGAAGTTAATTTTCATAGAGTTATAAACACTATCAATGTTAGTTCCATCGACCATAATTTGTTTTGGGGTGTAATTTAATAAACTAGAAATAACATCGCCATATTGAACAGCGTAGAAGATGTTTTCAGAGACATTTTCAAATAAGTAGACAGGTGAAATCTTACTTGTCTCTACATTTCTTGGGAATTTCACTAAGTAATCATCTGCATCATAGAATAAGTTGAATACCGATTTTGTAAATGCGGATAATCCACTATAACCATTAACGTTTCTAGCGTCGTAATCAAATGGTCTAATTGCGCCAATCATTTCAGACATTTTCTTGCAGTTTTCTTCTGAAGATGTATATACCAAAAATTCTTTTGCTAAATCTTTATTTGCTCCCTTATTTGGAACATAAGCGCAGCTAGAAATATTGATATAAGATAAGTCGGCTGGTGTAACGCCGTCTTCTTTAGTAACTGCGCCATCAATTGCAGGAACTCTCATCATTCTGAAATCTTGTTGAGATTGTTCAATGAAAGAACCATATTCTTTTTCAAAGAAGTCACCAGTTAAACAGAAAAGCGCTTTGCCCTCTGCAAAAGCTTGTTGAGATTGTTTAACAGTAATTGAGTTAACTGATGGGAAAGAATTAACAAACTTATTATCTTTAACAAAAAGGTCTTTAATAGTTGCTAAAGCATCTTGAATACCAGTTTGTTTGAAAATCTCTTCGTTCTTATATTCCCAGAAATCATAATAGCTGCCTTCTCCGGTATATGAATGTTCAGTATCAATTCCTTGTTTTTGTGCCCACCAAGTTGTGATTAAAGATTCAAACCAGTTTGCACCATCTTTACTAATTGAAAAGCCAAACTTTGTAAGATTAGGATCATAACTTCCTGCATCTTCAAATATCGCCTTTAATTCAGTAACTGTTTTAGGGGCTCTGCTCCACTTTCCATTAGTCAAAGCATCTTCACCAACAGGAATAGAAGAAATGTGTGGAATCTTTTGTAAAATCGTGTTGTTGTATGCGATAGAAATTGGGATTGCTGTCCAAGGCATTGCAAAGCTGAATTTACCAGCGCCTTTAAAATCATATGTATATTGTTCCTTTGCTTCTTTCATAACAAAGTCACGAATCTTTCTATTTCCTTTAGAAGTGCTAACTTCAGTGTTATAAACACTTTCAAGGTTTGCCACTAATCCACGAGATACTGCTTGAGCAGACATCGAGTTAGAAATGATTAAGTCAGGGCAAGTAGAAGGAGACTCTATTTTTGTACTCCACATATATGTGATGTCTGGATCTCCGTCTAAAATATAGTCAACACCAGGAACGATGTCACTTGGATTTACACCCTTTTTCTCAGCGAGGAAATGTTTACAAAAATAATCTAAATATTCTGTTCCATATCCACCAGGATAATAGGTAATAGATAAACGTCCTTCTTGAGCAATCGCATTACCGTTTTTCTTACCACATCCTACTAAAGATGCAACACATAAACCAACGCTTGCTAATAATAAGATTTTTGATGCTTTCATAGATACTTAAACCTCCTAAAGATTAATCTATTTGATGCCTCCACCAAGGCTAATTTTCATAATTTGTTTTTGGAATATAACGAGCAATAAGATAATTGGAATAATCGATAAGATAATAGCGGCGAAATAAAGCGGGTAGTTATTGATAAAGAATTCCTCACCAACACCAGTAACCCAAATATGGATTTGTTCAAGGCCAGTTGCAATCGTATAGTAGTCTCTTCCTAAGAAGATTTTTGGAGTGATGTAATCATTCCAAGTGCCGATAAAACCAAGCACCCAGTTAGTGCCAATAATTCCCATCGCATGAGGAAGCATTACTTGGAAGAAAGTTCTTAAGTGACCCGCTCCATCAATTCGAGCGGCTTCCATATAGGTGTTACTTGTGCTTTTAAACACGGCATATATCAATAAGAACCCTAACCCCATTCCGTTAGCGGCCATAAACGCAATACCAACAAATGGCATATTATTAAAACCA
>CAMOSZ010000119.1:0-20716 GCA_946625285.1 uncultured Caryophanales bacterium
CCTTCACTTGTTTCATATTGTCCTTGATAGACAGTGAATGTGCCATGAGCTGTTGCAATAGCGCCAACCCAGATATCATCATCTGTTAAAGCTGTGCCATCTGCTTTTTTACATTTATAGACTTCAAATTTGGCGGTCTTTCCTTCTGCTGGTTTTAAGAACCATGAAACATAACCATCGTTTCTTGAACCTGGAGCATGATAGAAGGAAGCGACTTCACCTCTAACATAATAGTCTTCACTATTGTAGTCAGCGTGTGCTGCAACTGTAAGTGCATCTTCATTGGTGAATGGATCTTCTGCAGTACCTTCGTGAGCAACGCCATATTTTTCTTTAGCTGTTTGTTTTGCAGCAACTGTAATTTCAACTGTGTCGGTTGCACCTTTGTAATTAACAGTAACTGTGGCTGTTCCTGCGCCAATAGCGCTTAAGCCAACACCGCTAACGCCAACAACATTGTTGTTGCTTGATGTTGTTGTGAGGTCACCATCTGCAATAAGTTGCATAATGTTGCCATCTGGATCAAGTGTCAAGCTGAGTTCACGGCCGGCATCGCCAACGTGCCACTCTGCTTGTAAGGCAGTTTTATTGGAAATTGTAACTGTTGTTGTCACAACTGGTCCGACTGGCGCAGGTTGGTTTCCACATCCTACGAGGGTCAAACCACCAAGTAAAACTAGTGGTAATAAAAATTTGCTTTTCATATGTCCTCCTTTTTTATTACTCAACATTATTAATTTGCCAATGTTCTATTGAACAAAGGTCTTGTTATTTAAGTCTTTTAGCAACTTGGTATATGTGACCCTTTTTCTGAGACCGATAACAGTGTTCACTACACCAAATCCTAAAAGAATAACAGCGATTACAGCCATCGCTACAAAGATGTAGAAGGTGGATTTAGTAGTATTTAACTCTTTCGCACCTCCAACAGTTTGGAACGATAACAAGAAGAATGATAAGGCAAGAATACCAATAATTAAGCCGATAAGGTTTAAGGCCATTCCACGAGCAAAACTGTTTGCTCCTCTTTGAAGTTGTGAGTGAGAAGCTTGTGAAAGTGATTTCAAATCTTCTGGTGTCACATCTCCATGAATTAGATGGCCACATTGTGGACAAACATAATTAATTTGAGCGTCTTCATTAACTTCTAAGAGCTCTCCGTTTTCATCCTTTAAAACTCTAGAAGATTTTTTTGCTTCTAATTTATGTTCATCGATATATTTACCGCAATGGCAACAATACATAATCTTGCCTCCTTAATATAATATTAATTAATTTAATTAATGAACCCAAACAAATTCTTCACCTTTGCTTGGAATAATTTGGAATTTAATTTCACCTTTTTGTGTTTTGTGATAGACATAAACTCCTTCAAGAGTAAATTGTCTTCCAACAAAGTCACTTTCTAAAACCCAGCGATATGATCTATTCTCTGGATCGCCATAATAGTTAAATGGAACATAACAGTTGAAATCGCAGCCATCAAAGTAAATTGTTAATTCTTTGCTGGTTGATTCACTAACATAGACTCTATTGACTGTTAATGTTTCTGTAACTCTAACACGGCAATTTAAGCAATCTAAGTTATATGGGTTTTTAGCGTTTGCAACATCATTCAATGCACTCTTTGTAAATTCAAGTGTATCTAATGTATGTTCGATGTTTTCTTCTGGTTTAAGAAGAATTCTTGCATCTGCATCATTAGTTGGTGTTCCGTATGGGAATCTACCTTGAGTATTAGTAACTTGGAATCCATAGTTATCTGTGTATTGAGATGTACCACAAACTTGAATATAAGTATTAAGTTTTGTGAATTTAGATGGAATACCACCCATGCCAACGAAAATGTTAATACCAACATATTCTCCACTATTTGGATCATCCTCATCTCTAAGGATAAAGTCTTGTAAATAGAGAATGTGATTTGAGAAACCGGCAACTGTACCACAAACTTTAATGTTTTTGTTGTCGTATGGGTTTTCATAATCTGGATCAGCAAGAGAATTTGCTAATTCATCTTTAATTGATAATAAGTCAACTGTTTCAAAATCACTTGTATCTGTCCAGCCATCATCTACACCAGAGTGAAGGTTGAGCTTGTAATCTTTTGCTTGTTGCTCAGCTTTATAGAATGTATCGGCATATTGTGGCATGTCTTGAACATTCTTAACCCAGCTTAAACCTTTTTGAACAATCATGAGATTGAGACAATAAAGTTCGCTTAAGCTAGCATTTTTCTTAGTTAAGTTAACCCAAACTAGAGAAACATAACGGCTACCAGTGCTATCTGGGTTAGGTGCGCCATAGTCATCTTGAGCAGATGAAACGACAATTGTGCCATTTTCATTAGCTTCATTTAAAATCGATTTGGTGTATTCAGAAGCTGCGTGACCATATTGTTGGATTTTTCCAGTTGATTCAGGAGTATCAATACCATAGAATCTAGCCTTCATTAATCCGCTGTGTGTGGAATCCACCATTGGAGTAAAGTGAGCAGTGTCTCCATCAATAGCGTGTGCTAATGTAAATTGGCCAACACCATCAACGTAGAAATCTTTTTGATTGTAATTAAGGTTTAAAGTAACTGAACCATTATGAACGTAATCAATCCAGTTAGCGTCTCCTTCATAAGGACCTCTGTTTCCACAAGAAACTAATCCTGAAATAAGGAGAGCACCTGTTAGAATTGTTCTAAGAAATGATCTTTTTAAATTCATATAAGAACCCTCCTAGAATTTTTGTCTTGCATTACTGATACAGGTATCAATAAGATCTGATAATTCGCTTGTGTCAGAGACTTGAATAGCGGCTGTAAACATAGAACCAATTTCGTCTCTAAGAGCAGCACTACCTTTGAAACATTTAGAAACTAAATATCCAGCGTCAACGTTAATATCATCAACGATAACTTTGTAGCATTTTGCATAGTTTTCGCCTTCTTCCATAAATTCTTGGAATAAAGCGGTTTCATATGCGCTTGTACGGACAGGGGCATAACCTTCTGAACCTCTGAGACACATTTGAGCATTAATCTCGGCGTTTGTAATGAATTTAACGAATTTCCAGGAGTAAAGTTTGGTTTGTTCGTTTGCTTGAGCGCCTAAACCATCATCAGAGAAGATGGCGAGTGTTGGTCCTTGAGAAACATATAATGGGTTATTGTTGCTATGAGGAACACGGCAAACACCAATTTCAAAAGCATCAGCTTGTGGGAAGTTATAACCAGATCCACCTGATGAGCCGACTGAGAATACACACTTGGAATTGGTGAAGTAATCACTACCATATTTATTGACAATACCACGTGTTGTGAATAGTCCATTCTTAAAGTCTGTATTTAATTCAGTGAGCATATCAATTGTTTTTTGTCTATTCTCCCCAGTGCCAAATTCAATTGTGCCTGTTCCTTCTGCTGTAATTGAGGAATATGGGATTTTGTTTTGGAATAATTTGGTAATAACAAAGTTAGCATCACTATCGTAATATAGAGGAACAACTAATTCGTTATGAATCTCTGACATATGTTCTTTGATATACGTACAGAAATTCATGAATTCATCCCAATCAAGGTTTTTCATGTAATTAGCAATCTGTGTTTCGGAATTGCCAATTTCTGGTCTATAGCCAGGCATAGCGCTTTTAACTAAGTCTAAGTTATAGAACATGATTTCTGTAGATTTCATAAATGGAAGAGAATATGTTCCTTCAACAGAATAGTTTTTGCCTTCGTTATAGAAATCTTCAACGAAATCTGTTTCATCATATTGATCACCTAACCAGGATTCTTTTCCAAATCCATAAGTTGCGTTATTGATATATGAATCTAGATTAACAACAAATTCTTTGTTAACGGATTTTCCAATTCCGAGATAATCAGAAACGTTATCTGGGTAAGCAACAGAAATATTTGGTCTATTACCAACGCTATAACCATCAGAAATCTTTTTGGCGACGTCATCGTAGTTACCTTGATAAACAAGTTGGATACGAACATCAACACCATCGTGTTCTTTAACCGCTTTTGTAAAGAGATTAATTTTTTCTGTTAGGGCATCTTGAATTGTTTGACCAAAAGTATGCCAGAATTTGATTGTAATACCATTGAAGTTGTCTTTGCCACATCCTGTAAGCATTCCAACTGCTAATGGTAAAAGCATGAATGATTTAATATTTCTTTTCATAGATTTACCTCCTATGAACTAATTACATCTTAAGTCTTGTGTTAGATTCTGCTGTTGAGAAAATTCCGTCAATTGCGCCGTCTAAATCTTCTGCTCCAGCACATGCTGCAAAGATTGTACCGACTTGAATACGAGCTTCATCTGATCCTTTAAAGACTGGAGAAGAGAATTGATATTCACCAACACTAGCGGCATAAGTTGCGTTAAGTGCGGTTAATCTATCTAATGTATGTTCATCTTTATCTTCGAAGTTTGCATAATCCATATATTCTTCAGTACCCATAACAGAGTATCTAATTGGTGAATAACCAGAGGCTAATGCCCAAGCTGTGTTATATTTTGTACCTGTGAATAATTTGAAGAATTCCCAAATGGCCTTTGCTCTTTTTTCATCTTTATGATTTAAGAATGCAAAATCTGGTCCTTGAGAAATAAGTTTTAATTGTTTTCCTTCTGGATGTGGGATTGGGGCAACACCAACGTTGTGTGCTGTACTATCATCAAATTGATATTTAACACCACCAGTAGAACCAATTGAGAATAACATCGCGTCTTTAGTAGAACGGTAGTTAACGTTTTGTTTAATAATACCTTTTGTGGTGAAGTAATGGTTTTTATAATAACCAACGAATTTCTTCATAAGGTTTTTCATACCATCATTATTGAATTCAATGACACCAGAACCATTAGTTGGGTTAATGCCAGTATAACCATAGCCATATTGTTCCGCTAATGTAATGAAGAAGTTATCATCAGAGTCATAGCCAACCCATGCCCAGTCAGCAAATGTCTCTTTATCAATTAATCCTGTACCTGTTGAGCTAGTTGCTTTGAGTTGAGCATCTTTAAGTTCAAGAGCTGGAATTAATTTTTCAAACATTTCTTCCCAAGTAATATTTTGGAAATAGGCATCATTTAATGGTTTACCACCATTAATTGTTGGATCAACATCTGATAAATTTAAACCGATAAGAACATCTTGGTTATAATACATAGCTTCTGTTGATTTAGAAGCTGGTAATGAATATGTTCCTGGAATTGGATAATTCTGTCCTAAAGCAATGTATGCTTCTGGAATATCTTCTAAATCTTCTTGTGTCCAACCAATTTCTTTGTCTTCCATATATGGTTGAATGTTAAGAGATTTACCATTCATTAAGAAGTTAGCAACTGAATCTGGGTAAGCAGCAACCATGTCTGGATAGTTGTCTGTTGCGAAACCATCAACACATTTCTTAGCTAAATCTTGATAAGAACCTTGTTGTTTTGTGTTTGTAACAGAGATATCTGGATGGTCTTTTTCAAATTCGGCAATCGCGTTATTCAAAATAGTTTGGTAACTATCGTTATAAGTTGTCCAAATGACGATGTTAAGTTTGTTTGGTCTGTTGTTGCATCCTGCAACGCTTAAGCTCATTAAGCCTGTTGCAACAGTAATAGCTAAACGACTAATTTTCATAAAGTCCTCCTTGAAATTGTCATTTAATGAATTTATTAATAACCACTTTACGGGTTTATTAAACCGATTATCCTTTAATACCGGCTCTACCAACGCCTCTCATAATGTACTTACGGAAGAAGACGAATAATAAGAATAGAGGTACGGTAACTAAGATAGAAGCTGCCATTTGGTAACCATATTCAATAGTACCTAAATCGGCGTTTTGGAAGCTTGATTCACGAAGACCATTAGAAATCAAACGGTATTGTGGAATTTCTGTGACTAAGTTTGGCCACACATAGGAGTTCCATGTTCCCATGAATTTTAAGATGGTAATAGAGATAAGGGTTGGTGCCGCAAGAGGAACCATGACTTGCCATAAGTATGACCAGTCACTCTTACCATCAACTTTTGCTGCCAAATATAATTCATTTGGAATTTGTTTGAAGTTTTGTCTTAACAAATAGATGTGGAACACACTAACCCAGAACGGAACAATCATCGCAGCGTAAGCTTCGGTAATTGTTTGAGTATGAGTGGAAGATGTGATCCAACCAAATGAAGCGACAGTAATATAGTTAGAAATAACCATCATTTCGCCTGGAATCATCATTGTGGCTAAGAAAACCATGAATAATGCTTCACGACCTTTGAATTTTAACCTAGAGAATGCGAAGGCGGCGAAAATTGTTGTAAGTAATGTACCAATCGTTGAGAAGATAGCAACCACGATTGTGTTCTTCATATAAGTTAAGAAATTAAAATGTTGGAACACGTACACGTAGTTTGTCCACATAACCACTGAAGGGAAGAATGTTTGAGTCTCTTGAGTGATTTCATTGTAAGTCTTAAGAGAAGTAATAATCATCCAATAGAATGGGAAGATAACAATTAAGGCTAACGCAACAATGAAAATGTATGTGAGAGCTGTAAAGATAATGTGGCTGACTTTCTCAGCGGATTTGATTTGATCGACTGTTTTGCTAGATTCGGTAATTGATAAGACTAAATTCTTATTAACTCTAACGTCGGCAAAATCGATATAAGTATTAGGAGTTTCAACTGCTTGATTTTCTAATTTTTCTGACATCTTGATTTACCTCCTAATAGTGAACTCTCTTACTACTCGCCCAGAATTGGATGAAAGTAAAGACTAAGATAATGACGAACAAGAAGACAGCAGCAGCAGCCGCGAACGAGGTATTAGCAGAAATGTTATCGTAGACATAGAAGACGACGGTATACATATTCTTTTGACCAGAGAATGTTTCACCTTGCTTGCCAAAGATAGCGACGATACTGTTGTATTCCTTAAATGATCCAATAAATGATGTAATCATCAAATATAAGATTTGAGGAGAAAGTAGAGGAACGGTAATTCGTCCAAAAACTTTCCATTTTGGTGCTGCGTCGATTTGAGCAGCTTGATAATATTGTTTATCAATGCCTTGTAGGCCTGATAACAAGATTAAGATTTTAAATGGAATACTGTTCCAAACAATGAACAGACAAAGAGGGATCATTGCGATTTCTCTTGGGGTGTTATAAATCCAGTGCATTGGATCCATGCCATTCACGTGCTGTAATCCAAATAAGAAGTTAATTAAACCTTTGTCATCGAACAAAACGGAGAAAACCATACCGATAGCGATAGAGTTAGTAACGTAAGGTAGGAAGAATACGGTTTGTAAGAATTTTTGGAATGCCTTAATAGAATTAAGAGCAACAGAGATAATTAACGCGAGGAAAATAGAAACAGGGACTGTGACGAATGTAATAATGAAGGTGTTTGGAATAGCCCAATCAGTGAAAGATTTTTCCCAAGCTTCACCATCACTACTCATATAAGGAATAATTCTTAAAATAATTCCAAAGTTATCGAGTGTGAATCCATCATATTTTCCGCTTGTGTAGTTGTAATTCTTTGTGAACGAAATAAAGATTGTGTTCATCAAAGGATAAAGCAAGAAGATAACGACTAAGATGATGACTGGTGCAAGATAAAGCCATGCTTTCCAGTTATTTCTACTGGCAACATCATCAATACCGCTAACCCTATAAGGAGTTTTGACTTTACGATTACTTGCTAAGCGAATAATCGATCCGTCAGATTGAAGACCTGGGGTATATTCTGGCACAGTTTCAGGTTCTAAAGTATGTAACCCACTACTATTACCAGAGGCGGCTTGCTTCTTCTTTCCTTTCAAAAAGTTTAGTAATTCAATACCCATTGCCGACCCTCCTATTTGAGATAAATACGTTCTTCAGTTTCACCATCAAACAAGAAAATTTTGTGAGGTTTGATTTTAAATGCAACCGGACCTGGAGCCACTTTATCATCGGAAGAGATGATGACTCTATAGGTTGGCTTTGTGCAGTGTTCATTTGCGACGATTGCGGAAATATCACGGCCCATAACTTGAACCATTTCACAATTGCCGCTTAAGGTGTTCTTTTCACCTGGTTTAGCAAGGACGAATCCTTCTGGACGAATTGCAACATAAATGTCTTTATCGCCTAAATCTTCATTGATTTCTAAGACAACATCGTCACCAACGGTAACTTTCTTACCTTTAACATGTCCTTTAAAGACGTTAATTGGTGGGGTTCCTAAGAATTGAGCAACGAATAAGTTGGCTGGTGAATTATAGACATCTTGTGGTCTACCCATTTGTTGCATTTCACCAAGTTTCATAACAACGATTTCATCGGAGATGGACATAGCTTCTTCTTGGTCGTGTGTAACGAAGACAGAAGTAATACCAGTTTCTTGTTGAATACGTCTAATTTCTTCACGTGTTTGTAATCTTAAACGAGCGTCTAAGTTAGATAATGGTTCATCTAATAATAAGACACGTGGATGTTTGACTAATGCACGAGCAATAGCAACACGTTGTTGTTGACCACCAGAGAGTTGATTTGGTTTTCTTTGGAGGTATTCATCAACTTGAACGAGTTTAGCGGTATCATAAATGATATCTCTACGTTCTTCTTTAGTTAATTTACGGTGAGCAATTGCTTGCTTTGTTTCTTTTTCAACATCGCTTAAATTGAGCATTTCTGCTAATTCATTTAATGTTGATTCAGCAGTTTCGGTAGATGCTCTCATTAATTTGAAGAAAATCTTGGTGTGAACTTTGTCGAAATAAATCTTGAAGTCAGAGAATCCAAGTTTCTTTTCTTTTAAGAACTTCTTAACATTTTCAGTTAAGGATTTGTTTGTAACCATTGTGATGGAATAGTTAAATGCTTCATAAGCATATGCTGCTTTAACTGCTTCCATACATTCTTCGAGTTTGTTATGTGCTAAGTTAACAACACGAGCCATGATTTCATAACCATGTTGTGTCTTGGTGATAACGCATTCAGCGGCTTTTCCACCGTGGGTGTTAACTGCTTGTTTTAATCCATTGATTGTTTCATCAATCATGGATGTTTGGAATGCTTTTCCCAAACGACCTTTAACACTAACTTCGACTAATTCATCATCGCTAATGACGTTGACTGTAGCACGGAAGTTGGTATCAAATAAGGCTTCTGTTGCTTGTTTTTCTTCAACGTTTTCAAGTTTGAATTCAACGATTTTGTCCATATTGTCAACGAACATATCTTTTGCGGTTGGAGAAACAGCATTAAGTTTAACTTGTGCAACTAATTCTTTTTCACCACTAACATCAACTGAGAATTGTTTTGAGTTAAATCCACATTTCTTTGCTAATGATTTAATGGACTTGGTGATACCTGCTGCAACATCAGCTGGTTTCATTGTGTAAGTGAATTTCAAATCGTAGTCAAAGAATGTAACGAGTGGTACTTCAACTTGTAAGTTTGTAAGTGGGAATTCAATATTTTTATAAATAGTCATGTGAGGATACAAAGCGTAGTTTTGGAAAACTAAACCAATACCTCTTTTTTCTGGAGATAAGTTAGTAACTTCTTGATCACCAAACCAAACTTCACCAGAAGTTGGGTTATGTAAACCAGCAATCATATAAAGGGTTGTTGATTTACCACATCCTGATGGGCCAAGTAAGCCAACTAATTGGCCATCTTTAACAACGAAATCGAGATCCTTAACAGCAATTGTGTCACGGATATTCTTTTTCGCATCACCAGGGAATATTTTTGTCAATTCTTTAATTCTAATTTCCATATTTAGACTCCTTACTGACTATTTAGTTCCATCGTCATCAACATCTTCATTGAGTTTGAGACGAATTGCTTTTCTTCTATCTTTTTCGGCTTTAACAAGTTTAACAACGTAAACGATGAAGTAGCCGATGATGATCATTCCAACAATAGCGGTCGCAATTAAAATTGGATCTGTTGGATTAAAGACCACGATTGTATTTTTGAATCCAGAAGTTCTCATGATGAGGAAGAGGACTGCTAACAAGACTTCTCCTAATCCAAATCCACCAATAATGGCTTGTTTGAGGAATTTCTTATCGTTAACACGTCTAAATTCATCATTCTTGAATTTTTCTTTCATGATTCTATATGTGACAAACGCTGCAGCTGCATAAACCACAATATATGCAATAAAGAAGATAATTAGGAACATATCCCAACTAAAGACTTTTAATGGTGTATTTGCATCAACGTTGTCAAAGATTGTAATGTAAGCAAATTTATAGCTAATTGATGATTTTGCTAAAATAGCAACTGAATCAGATGTAGTTGTTGTTTGTAAATCCATTTGAATAGTAATTTCTTGAAGTTCAAATAATCTTACTTTTTCAGCAGAGAAATCAGCACCGATATCACTATTCTTGACAAGGATAGAAACGAGGTTGTCGCTATCTTTGGTTAAGATTTGATAAGAGATAACGGTTTTGATTGGTTTAACGACATCTTTTAAAGTGCCATCGCTACCAATATATTTAAAGTGGTAACTTGAATTGTACAAGTTATATAAGGAATAACGGATAATTGTTTGTCCACTTTTAATTTGTGCAATGTTTTGCTCGTAAATATCAGTTTTAACATCCAAATAAAGGGAATGTGGTTCTGGATATCTATGAGAAGTGATGGATAAATTTTTGTCCATCTTCAAAGTGAAAAGTGAATAACCTGCAAACGTAGAAGAATTAGATGGTCTAACATTAACAAGGTTTTCAATGTGTTGTTTTTCAGAATAACCGATTAATGGTTTAACGAAATATTGAGTGGAGAAATCAGTAACGCCGGCTGGGCTTGCCTTCATAATGTTGTGGAAGACAACAGATTCATCATCAATGTATTCGTTTGGTCCAACTTTGTAACCAAAACTTCTTGTGTAAGTATTGCTACTCATTGGTCCACAGGCATCGTATGGGTTACCAGAGGTATTATTCAACTCTAATGAGTCATAATGAGTAACTCTTGATGTTTCAACACCATTTTCCTTAATGACACGGTCATATTGAATGACGAGTGGGAAATTATGTGTTTCATCGATATAACCTAAAACAAAGTTAAGTGGTCTTCCAAGTGGGTCTGGAAGTTCAACTTTTGTACCACCGACATTTGCTTTTTTATTTGAAGCAGGGGAATAGGAGGTAGATGAAATATCAAAAACGTTTGTATCTGTTGTAGAAACATCTACCCAGCCTGCTTCAAAGACAGTATCTGGCAAAGAGTTACCTTCATAGTGAATTTTAACTGAACCATCAGTTGGAACACCGGTAAATGCACCAGTTTCAACGCGTTCAATTGTATTTGGGATATAAACATCTGTGATTTTTTCCCATTTGTTATTGCCGGAATATTCATGACCATCAGCACTAACGCAACCTGCGGCGATAGATGTGACTTTGATGGTAAATGAACCAGCTCTAGTTAAAGTGGAAGGAATATAGACTTTTTGGTTTGAGCTTTGTTGATTGCTGCCAACGAGGTAGGCAACATAACCTGTGAATTCTGGTAAACCAGTATCTTCATTATATTTGTCATATCCTTCAGGTGCTGGATTAGCGTCGTCTCCAGTGAAGTTTGGATCATCAATACCAATAATATAGTTCGCTTTTGCTGTTCTATAACCTGCCAATGTTTTTGATCTAAAGGCTACGGTCAAGTATTGAGATGTGCCGGTAACAGTACTTTGGGTGATGCTAACACCTAATTCTTCATCGCTAGTTGCTGTTTCACCAATAAAATCATCAGCCGAATATGCTCTATTTGGGGCTGATGATAAAGAATTTGGGTTTGACGAAAAAGCACTAGCAGGTGTGGCTGTTTTAGTTCCACCGAAGATAGTAAAAGAAGCTAACATTCCAAATACTAAGAAACCAACTGAGGTTTTTCTAATATTGTTCATATTTGTGCCGCCTTAACGATTAATTACATTATACGCTCACACGGGAGAGTTTGTAAAGAAACAACAAAGTGTAGGAAAACTATAAAGGTCTTTCCATTTGGAAGTCGATTGGTTTCCCATGAAGTTGGTTCTTCGTTGATGCTTCGACATAGTCGATATAAATATCAGCTTTACTGGTATCAACTTCTAGTAATCGAAGCATATAATCCGGAAATCCCTGTCTTTTTTTGGAGAACGCCATCATTGAAAAAGAAACAATGTAGGGTATACCAAATGTGAACAAGGATAAAGCCAACTCGCCAAAGAAGAGAATTGCAAATCTTGCGAGGTACCTTGGAACAGTCGGAGAGAGTAATCTCTGATCAATAAGTCCAATGTGATATAAAGCTTTTCCTAAAGTCTTTCTTCCCCTTCTAAAAAATAGAGGTGGAACGAAATAAATTAGGATGGCTCCAACGGTGTAAGCTACCGGAATCTCTAGATAGACTAATAGCTTAAAATCCGTCCTCACCAAGTCATGATATCCGGGAACATTAGCACTCAAAAAAGGAATGCATTTGTTCTCGACGAATGGCTTATATATGTTCGTATAATATAATTTCAATTTTGTAGAATCTCCACTAATTGTGGTGTTTGGCACTACGTTATTGTGCTCGTCCCTCACGAAATAATGGATATCATCTAATGTCGGATTTAATCTCGCCTCATCATAATAAACGAGTAAATCATAGTATCTTTCTGTTGAGCAATTATGCTCACAGTAATCAACGAAAGTTAAAATGGATTTGATAATCAAACCGTTGATAAATTGTGGTTCATCATCCTTTTGAATATCAAATTCACTCCCATAAGGGATATTCTTTTGGAAGTTGTCTATATAATAGACAATATCGAGAGTGTTTGTCACCCCTTCGCTAGTTGTGTATTTGCGGTATAGACCAGTTGACAATTGAATCTCATCAATTTGAGACTGTACACCCTTATAACTATCAGTGTTTTGAACAATTGCACGTACACCTATAAAGCAAATAAGGGCGGTAATTGCGAATAAGAAAAAATCAACAAGGTTAGCTAAGCATCGATGCCAAAATTTAGGCAAAGAGTACTCCACCCTTACCTGCTCTTCTTTTTTAGTTTGTTTTACTTGATATACATCATCCATTGTTTTTCACTCGATACATTTCATCTAGTTCAGAGGTTGGAACAATAACAGTAAAAGTCAAAATATCACTACCACTACGATTATATTGATTAACTAAAGTAGCAATTAACGAGACTACTGCGAGTAGCAGAGATATGACTGATAACGGGAATAAAATTGGTAGGTTAAAGGAATAAGCAACACCAAAGAATAGCATAGGCATCACTATTACTGAAGATACAGCAAGTAGTAAATAATAGAACGATTGAGCAAGAACATTTTTCTTATCGATAAAATAGAATGTATTCATCTTCAATTTGTCGAGTTTCATGATGCTCATGGTAATAGTTCTTCTCTCTTTGTTAATCAAAGGGATAAGCACATAAGAGATTGCCCAGCCTAGGACAACAGCAACAATAGAGGCTCCACTAGCAACCCAGCCTAGTTCTTTGTTAATCTCTTTAACTCGATTCATATAAGTCAAATACGATTCATCTCCTGATACAAAGTCGTTATCAGCGATGTCTTGATAGACATTGAGATAGAATAAACGTGCAAAAATATGATCTCTAAAATTAAGCATATTTCTTGAGTATTGACTCTCATCTGTTATTTCTAATAATTCATTTGATAGAAGAGTTTTATATTCGTTTTTTAACGCAATACTATTTTCGGTATTTCCAATTGTAAAAAGACCATCAACATTCGCTTCGTTAAATGCTGATAAATATTTATCGACGTTGTTTTTAATCGTTACAAAGTAATGCTTAATAACTTCATTTTGTTCTTTGTGTCCATATTCTGGATAAGTAGAACTTGGATTTTCTTCATCAAAAGCGTAGTAAGACAAGAAACATTTGAAAGTGTAATTTACATGATCTTCAAATTTGGAATTACCTTCTTTGCGTAAAAGAATTCCATTATCGATAAGCAAAGCGTCGGCTTTTGTTTCCATCACTGTCGCTTCGCTATTTTTCGCACTTGTGTTGCAAATCACTTTCGCCAAAGGGAAAACAGCAAGATTAAAAAGAACAAACGAAAGAATAAAAGTAATGAAATAATCTCCTAAGGAGAGGAGAATTCTCTTCCATTTACTCAAAGGTTGCAACGTAAATACCTTATTGTTTTCTTCCATTAATACTCCATTATGCTTTTAGGATATTAATAATTGTGTCTAAGTTTTCTTTTGAGACTCCAATTACATTGTTTAAGTAGTTATAGACCTTTTCTTGAAGGGTTTCACCCTCATAACTATCTAAGGTCTTACCATATCGATCTTTGATATCGTCTTTAAGTTTACACATCCCTGCTTGAGAGTAGTTGGTAAACATATAGTCGCGATACATAATTTCTTGATCAAAACCTAATAGACCTTCAATTAAATAGGCCATACAACCAGTTCTATCCTTTCCAATTGAGCAGTGGAAATCGATAGGATAATTTTCTCTAACCGCTAAAATGTCGAAGAACTCTTTGATTTTAGCAGGGTTGTTATATTGATAATCGTCTTTAGAAGCAGTCCCTTTGAAGGTAAGGATGTTATTACCACCATAATACATAGGTAAATTATAGTAATTGACATCTTCTCCTAATGGGCTTGATGTTAAAGAGCCAATTTCGTTATTGGAACTTCTTCTTAAATCGATTTCAGTTTTGATTTTAAGGTGGTTCTTTAATTCATATAAGCCGTTACTTGTAACTGTGACGTTAACTGGATTAGCTTTGTCTTCATTAAATCTTCCAGAACGATAAATCATTCCTTGTTTCATATATGGAGTATAAGCTCCATCAACAATCTTTCCCCAGCCGCCTAAGTCTCTTATGTTTTCTACACCTTCAACATAAAGGTTTCTTGGACTAGGAACAGTTAAAGTTTCTGGTTCGTATTTCACTAATTCGGTAGTTAAAGACAAGTCACTGACCGCACTAATTGAGAAATAATATGTTTTATTTAATTCATCATTATAGAAGTCAAAAGAATTACTGCTTGTTCTATAAGAGGCAACTAGGGAACCCGGTTCCATGTCTTCCTTGTCCCAGACATTGACGTTAAACGCTGTGTTCTTTCCACTCCATGTGAGTTTAATTGGGTTAGGAGCACCAACAGACAAGTCTCCATTATACGGAGTGGTCTCACCGACATCTTCTCTAGTTAAATACGCCATTTGGATATCAGTAAATCTTCCTCCTTCTCTAGAAACTTTTAAGTTTGACAAAGAAGGTGAGCAACTGCTCAAACAGCAAATAAATGATAAAGATAGTACTTTAATATTCTTATTCATGTTTTTTAGTCTTTCTTGAGAGGAGAATCATTCCAATTCCAAGCACTGATAAAGTGGCAATAATTGTGCTTGTTGTTGCTACATTGCCGCCACATCCACTATGGTTATTAGCTGGAGCAACTCCTCCTGTAACAGTTACTTCACAAGATAAGATGAATTTAGCATCTGCTGTGGTAACTCTAATAGTGGCTGTTCCGTTTCCTACTGCAGTAACTACGCCATTATTAACTGTCGCAACTGCTTTATTGTTACTTCCCCAGAAAACTTCAGGCATTTTTGCATCACTTGGAGTTTTGACAAGAGTTAAAGTATGGGTTTGTCCCACTGTCAAAGATAAAGTTGTTTCACTTAATGTGAGACTTTCTAACTCTGGCGGTACATCTGGTGGAATAACTTGTCCACTACAAATTTGTTTTGTAGTAGCGTTTGTATTACCCCAAATTCTACAAGCATATTCTGGGTGATCAATGAATGGGTTTTTATTTCCTTGAAGTTTTTCAGCTTCATTATTTCTTGTCTTTTCTCTATCTGCGACTGGGTATTGGAGATTCCATTTTAGTAAATCGCTTAATTTGCCCATCGAATGAGCTCCTGTGCCCTCTGAATTTTTGTCAACTAGCTTGAGTTGAGCATCGGCAACGACACAATAGAAAATAATTCTAGCAGCATCACCACGATAGGATGGATTGTTAAAATTAGCTGGATCCCAAGGTATAGAGTTATCCCCACCTTGTCCCCCTTCTGCAAAGAACGAATTACCTCTAGCAGAGTTTTCGCTAATCAAAGTAGGTCTAACCATGTGAATATCATCTTCAAGAGGATCGTTATTTCTTCCTAATACTGTTCGGCTAGCTGGCCAAACGTGTTCTCTGTTCATATTTCCACTATAGTAAGCAGAATTGCCACTATAAAAGCTTGCTACTTGTCCGCTTGATGCTCCTGGATCTGTTTTAGCAAAATATGAAGGCATGCTTTTATATCCAACTCTATTTTTAAGTGCTGTTGAATTTATGCTTTGAAGAGTAGATAAGAGTTCAGTTCCTGTTTTTGAACCAACTGTTTGATAATATGTTTCAACACTAGCGTTGGAATAAGCAAAAGCAGCAACATTCTTTTCACTAGATACGACTCCAGTAGCAACTAAGCCGAGACTTAAAATAGCTAATCCTGATAAAAGTAAAGTCCTAATTTTTTTCATAATTTTCTCCTCAATATTATGCTTCTTTTAATAGGCTTCTATTAAACATTGATACAGAGCTAGAATAATCATCTGCTTTCATAGCTTTGCCAGTGTTATATCCGTTTGAAATGAGCCAATTCTTTAGTAACACGCGATAATTATTTGAAAGTGTTCCTTCTATGTTTCTATAAGAAGGGAAGTAATTGTAATAACGCGCTGAATTGGTGTGGAACAAGAGGTAATCGATAACTGCGACTTTATAATAGCCAACTCGATTAACTTGCTTACTAAAGCTTGGATTAAAACAAACGTTATTGTATTGGGCTACCTCATTAAGTAAGTCACTGCCATCTACTTCAACGATATAAACTTCGTTATCAAATGGGAATGACTCGTAGAGATTTTCATACGTCCAAACATTATATGGTAAATATTTTCTTGCAGTATTGCAATAAGTTAAAACAATATCGTCATATCCTTCGCTTACTGCAATGTCGTAAAGTGCTTTGCACATTACGTTAACACTTTCGTCAGAAGATTTAAAATATCCACTGACTTTATTAGCAACCACCACTTGAGCTTCGCTATCACATTCAGAGTTATATGATTGAATTAAAGCGGCGATATTACCATCTATTTCATTTGTGTACATATTAACATTACTTGAAGTAATGCATTCCATTGTTGTATTAGTGACTTTTTTAGTCACTGTGTCATATGTTAGTTCAATAATTCCAGAAGATAATCCATATGCATGGAATTGATAATACTTAACTAAACCTTCATTACCTTCTTCTTCAGAATGAGTATGTCCACATAACACTAAATCGACATATTTATCGACGTCTTGATACATAACTGATCCTTGTCCAGAGTGAACAGAAGCAATAACAATATCGCATCCTTCTTCTCTTAATCTAGTGGCTTCTTCTTTAATAACATCAATATGGTTTTTAAAGGCAATTGTCTCAGTGTATAAAGACATAATAGAAGTAATTTGATCTTCTCCAATAACTCCCACTATTCCAACTTTAAGACCATTCTCTAAAGTATAAGTAATAGTTTTATCTCCTAATTGAGATTGTTGAGTATTTCCAACTTTCTTTGTTTGGAAATTATAATCATAAACATTAGCTGCTAAAGTAGGAACTGACCTACCAGCATATGTTCTATTTTTGTTAGCGGCCAAAACCTCTAATCCCCAGTCAAAATCATGGTTACCAATTGTTCTAGCGTCTACTCCCACATAAGCATAAACGTCGTTAATTAACGCTCCATGGTTGTAGTTAGAATAAATTGAACCTTGCCAATCATCACCTTGAGAAAGGATTAAGGTATTTTCTTTATCATTTTGAGTTTTTAAGAATGAACCAAATTTAAGTAATCCCATTTGGTCCCCTTCTTCTTTAATCGCTCCATGATAATCATTAAAAGCAACGATATTAATCTTTTTAGTAGTTTCTGGAATTACTCCAGCTTTTTTCACTGTTACAGAACAATAATCACTTTTGTTATTATCACTAGTAACTGTAACAAAGCAATTTCCTTCTTCTTTAGCAGTAAAATATCCGTTTTGTGTGACTGAACCAACTGACTCGTTAGTAACGGACCAAGTTAAGCTCTTGTAAGTCGCATTTTTCGGATTAATTGTAGCAACGAATTGATGCGTTTCTCCTTCTCTTAACTCAAGAGTAGCTGCATCTAAAGTAATAGAAACAATCTCTCCACCATCAGTATGAGGTATGCGGAGATCACAAGATGCAATTGAGAGTGGTAAAAGTAACGCAAACAAATGTAGTAATCTTATTTTCTTCATAATTAACCTTAGTCGCTAATGAAGTTCATAAATTCATCTTTATGATTATCTTCTTTTTCTTCAGTAGAAACTTTCTTTCTCACATTTCTAATTTCAAAAGGAATCTTACCTTCTCTAACAGATTGAGATAAGAACATGCCAATTGCAGTAGAAAGATCCAAACCAAAAGAAGCGAATAATTCAACCGCTTCCTTTTTTAAATTAGGATCGAGTGAAATATTGGTGTTAACTTTCTTTGCCATATGTATATAACCTCTAGCAATATTCTACAATATAAGAATATTATGTGTCAATCTTATGCACATGATATACACATGCTTTATTTTTGGGATAAATAAGTAAAAAAGTAATATAATAAAGATATGGCAGAAAGAAATAAAACGATTGATATTTGTAAATTCTTTGCGATGGTTTTTATTATCCTCGCTCACGTATTACAAAGAACGCTTCCTAACTTTAACCAATCATTTGCAGGAACATTCCTTATCATCTTAGGTTTACCAATCTTTTTCTTTTTTAGTGGTATCTCTACTTCATACCGTAAGCCACTAAAACCATTAGGTTTCTTATATGATATTTTAAAAAGAGCCCTTAATTATATGTGGCCTGTTGTTTTCTTCTTAGTCTTAAGAGTAGCCTTTTATAATCAATGGCCAGATGTCCCAAAAGCGTTTGAAGTTTTCTGGGATATACCAGTAATGGGAATGTGGTTCTTATGGGTTTTGCTTTGGATAAATATCGCTAGTGATATCGGTTTATTAGTGGCCACTATATTCCCTAAATATAAGAAGCTATGCGTGTTCTTTTTAATATGTATATCATACGCGCTATTAGTGATTCTTCGTCAAAGAGGAATCATCTATTCCAATACCTTTATTGGTTATGACTACTTTATGGCGTATGCCCCAATATTCTTATTTGGATATCTCTTTGGAGATAAGCTATTTAAATATATAAATATCTATGTTTCTTCTATCGCTTTTGCTATTGGATTAACTTTAACTATTTTAATTGTCCACTACTCTGAGCAAATGGTGGTTATCGATCTTCCAACTAATATCCCGCTATTCTATATTTCATCTCTATTTGGCTTTTTAACGATGTATGGGCTATCTACTTTAATTGAAAGATTGAAGTTCAGTAAAATAATCGCCTTCATGGGAAAGTTCACTCTAGAGGCCTATTTCTTACATTTAATGCTAATTAAAAACTGGGGAGCCTTTGGCTTTACTGATAATTGGCTAATCACTGGTTACACGATTGGATTATTCTTATTATTATTTGTTAATACAGTCGGAGTAGTCGCGATTAGTTATTACATTCCATTTAGTCACTTCCTCCTATTTGGAAGAAGCTGGAGCTTTTATAAATTCGAAAAGAATATCGTTAATAAGATAAAAGATATCGCATATAAATATTAATCATATTAATAAGCACAAAAAAAGGAGATCCAATTGGATCTCCTAATTTTATAGTCTAGTAATTAACTAAATTATTTAAGGATTTCGTTAACTGTACCAGCACCGACTGTTCTACCACCTTCACGGATGGAGAATTTTGTACCCTTTTCAAGAGCGATTGGGTGAATTAATTCGACGGTGAGTTCAACGTTATCGCCTGGCATAACCATGTCTGTTCCTGCTGGAAGAGTGATAACACCAGTAACGTCAGTTGTACGGAAGTAGAATTGTGGTCTGTAGTTGCTTAAGAAAGCTGTGTGACGGCCACCTTCTTCTTTTGTTAAGACGTAGACAGAAGCCTTGAATTTGGTGTGTGGAGTAACACTACCTGGTTTTGCTAAGACTTGACCACGTTGGACTTGATCACGGTTGATACCTCTTAAAAGGACACCAACGTTATCACCAGCTTGGACGAAGTCACAAGTTTTACGGAAGGATTCAAGACCTGTAATAACAGACTTTTGTGTTTCTCTAATACCGACGATTTCAACTTCGTCACCGAGTTTTGCTGTACCTCTTTCGACACGGCCAGTAACAACTGTACCACGACCGGAAATGGTCATAACATCTTCGATAGCGAGTAAGAATGGCTTATCGGTATCTCTGGTTGGAGCTGGGATATAGGTATCACATGCATCCATTAAGTCTAAGATTGCTTTTTCAGCTTCTGGATCGCCATCAAGAGCGGCTCTAGCGGAACCACGAATGACTGGGACTTCATCTCCTGGGAAGCCGTAGCTATTTAATAAGTCACGGACGTCCATTTCGACTAAGTCTAATAATTCTGGATCGTCAACTAAGTCAGTCTTATTAATGAAGACAACGATTGATGGAACACCAACTTGACGAGCAAGTAAGATGTGTTCACGAGTTTGTGGCATAACGCCATCAGTACCGGCAACAACTAAGATAGCACC
>CAMOSZ010000120.1:0-26652 GCA_946625285.1 uncultured Caryophanales bacterium
ATCATTACTCCCACATCAGTAGAATAAAGAACTTCATTTACATATGCATATGCATTCCAATCAAAGATAGAATAATCAACATTCTTCTTGTATAGTTCAATTAGTCTATTAGAGTATTCTTTAGCTTTAAAAAGATTTTTGACCACTCCATTGCCGGTAAAATATATATCACTTAAAAGGTTAATTGCTGGAAGATAACCATCATCTGCGCTGTTAGATAAAAACTCCAATGCAATTCGACGGTTAATCTCAACATCAATTCCATATAAATATGCAAGGCCTAAAGCGTATTTCTTTTTTGGAGTTAATTTGATAACTTTACTTGAGAACAAGTCAGAGATTGTTTTAGCAATATTTTTCTCATCCACTATTTCAGGGAGATTTTTAAATCCTTTATGTAATTCTTTTTGATCAACTTCCATCGACAAATAAGGAATGATTGTTTTGCCTTCTTCTTGGGCCTTTGGATATTCTGTCGACTTCACATAGTTGTCTTCGTTAACAACATTTGGAGTAATTAAAATCAATAGCCCATCAGAGTCATGTAACTTTTCAAAAATCGAAGTGTCAAATTCTTTACCAATAACAAGAAATTCATCGTACCAAATAGCGATATCTCGACAAGATTCATCACTATGGATGAGGTCGATTAAATTCAAAGCTTGGATACGATCTTTTTTTCTATAAGAAAGAAAAATCTTCTTTTTAAATGCGCCTTCCGCGATTAAAAAGTCTTTTTCTTTAGCAACAAAATGGCTTAAGTAATCTTTTATTTTCTTATTAACGTCAATTTGAGTTTTATCTTCTTGATTGATATTTAAATACTGAATAGTACCAAATTTCTTGGTGTACTCATCAATTAATGATTCACTACTAACGATTGGAAGAAATGGAATAGAATTCTCTTTTACAAATGGATATTCAAACTTATAAGAATCGTTTTCAGTAGTTAAGTATTTATCACTTACCGCAAAAAGAACGACAGAAGTTTGCCCAATGAGTCGATTTAGTTCATTTTGGTCAAATTCTGGATATTCATCATAATCTACATAGTAGATAATTGAATCGCTATTATTTAAAACTAAATCAATGATTTGTTTCGCGTAATCAAAATCACCTCTCATATAAGAAAGGAAGATTTTGTTTTTGTTTCTGTTCTTGTCTTTCTTGTTCTTGCCTAAGCGAGTGTAGAACGACAAAGAAAATGCCGAACTCATCAATTATCTCCTCAAGAATTCAATATTTTAATTAATGATATCATTGATTAATACTGTTTTTAAGACAATTAGAAAAGCTCCTCCACATTCGAAGGGGCAAATCATCAATATCAACTCTATTTACTAATATGAACCATATCCGTTCATCGCATCTTCAATTGAGGCTCCATCTAACAAAACGTCAAATGTTTTTCTAGCTTGAATGTCCGCGTTTAAAGATAAACCTATAACATAGTTATATAAAACACGATTATCTTTAAGAACATCTTTAAAAGAGTTAAATAATTTATCTTCTCCTAGTGCTTTTGCAGGAGAAACTTGTCTCTTAGATGAACTCATTTCGTTTAAACTTTGAGATCTAATTAAAAATCTCATAAACTCATTAGTCATCTTCAAATTTTTGCTTTCTTTGTTAACTGCGAAAGATAGAGTAATTGTGTTGTAGTAGTAACCGCCATTATCAGTTGTTGGGATTGGTTGGAAACTATATTTGAATGGGTTTCTTTGATAATCTTCAGAGCTCGCTTCTCTTTTATGGCTTCCTGATAATCTATTCACTTCGGTGAACATCATAGGGACATCACCTTTATAAAAACGAAAGCAAATTCCATCTGTGTTATCTTTTGCGATTTCTTCTACACACTTAGCTTTATCAACAAAATGATAATCGTTAAAATCGTTAGCCTTTTCTAATCCACTTCTCATATATGAACCCGCAGTAGACTCTAATGTGTTTAAAGCGTCTACCGCTTCTTTATTGCCATTAATTGTTGATAAGAAATAAGGGAAATATAAAGAATAGATAGAAGCGTTATAACTCATAATTGGGCTTTCATATCCTAAATCAATCAAGGTATTACATGTATGTATTAATTGGTTATATGTCTTAGGAATAGAGATGCTGTTCTTAGAGAATATCTCTTCGTTAACAATCATTCCAAATGTGTTTGTGAAAATAGGAACAAAAGGAACATGTTCATCTTTATCTTTATAAATAAGTTCATCTCTAACTACGCCTAAATCAATACCAGTCTCTGAATCTGATAAATCTTCCGCATAGTCAAATAAAGTCTTATATTTTTGGTCGCTTTCCCAAGAGTTATTTATAAAATAAATATCAGGTGCACTATCGCCGACGAATAAATTGTTAATAACACTTTCTTTCGTGTAGTTATCAACTTTCTTATAATCAATGTTTACATTTGGATAGAACGCGTTGAATTTTAATATTTGTTCATCAAGCGCTTCAAAACTATCGTAATGGCCTCTAACTTTAATCGTGCATTCGGTTTGAGTGTCTAATCCTGGTTGAAATGATTTTTCACTCTCACCACTAGGTTTATTGCAACTTGAAAGTGTCAAAGTCATTACTGTGGCAAAAAATAAACACTTAGCCTTTCTCATGATCTCTTCTCCTAATATCTCTTATTAGGATAATTTTATAATATTTATAATTTTTTTTAGGAATGATTTTTTTGTTATATTCTAAATATAATATAAATAATATGAAACTGTTTTCCAACCGAAAGAATCTTGCTGTTTTTACTGTTATTGTAAATGTTTTGTTCGTCGGTGGATTATTCTTTGGAGAAGGTCAATATATCAAATCTTCGAGGAACTCTGCGATTGAGGCTAACAAAGCAAGTTTTGTCAGTGCAAATAATTCTCTTTCAAGAATGACTAACAACTATTTGTTAGGAGAGAGCCATTTATGCCGTTCTTGGGCAAGGCATATAAACCAAAATCCAATGACCATGGAAGAGGCAAAAGAGTTTGTTTCGCAATCGATTATCGACGCTGATGTAATTGCTCATATTATCGACCGTTCAACATATAAAGGGGTTGCTACTAAACCACATAAAAACGATGAAAATGATTTCTCTGTCGAATATAGTGCGGCCCTTGTTAGTAAAGTATTTACTTCTCATAATGAAGGAGTAAAAACATCTCCAGAATACACTGAACCGATAACATTAGAATCTTCGGTTGCTTTCTATACGGAAATTGAATTAAAAGATGATGTAGATCCAACTCTAACTTACGATGGATATTTAATGCGTATCGTCCCAACGAAAAACCTTGAAGAAAAATGGACCTTCCCAAGTGGATTTAGTCGTCTAGAAGTCGCGGTTATTGATAACTCTTCTGAAGAAAACCTAGGAGCGTACGTCTTCCACCACAAATCATTTAAGAGCACATCTTTCTTTAACTACTACCGTTCATATAATCTTCCATCTAGTTCAGAACTCAAAGCGCTTGAAGAAGAAATAACCACTAATTCTGGAACGATGAGTATGATAGATTACGCTGGTAGAACGCTTTTCGTATCCTATTCTCAAATTGCCAACCAAGAAAAATGGACAATTATCACCACTATTCCTATGGAAGATATTACTAATGTCTCCACTGATTGGTTAACAATCTCCATTATTGGAATTGGATTAGGAGTTATCTTTGTTATCGATTTAGCAATTCTTTTAACTTTAAATAAGAGTTTACAAGACACCACTAAACTAGCGGAATCTGCTAATAAAGCAAAAACCGAATTCTTAAGTACAATGTCTCATGATATAAGAACCCCAATGAATGCGATTGTTGGTTTAACAAATATCGCTTCTAAAGAAGCTAATAATCCTGAGCTAACTCAAGATGCATTAAAGAAGATCGCTTTAGCGAGTAACCATCTTTTAACTTTAATCAATGACATTTTAGATATTTCAAAGGTTGAAAGCAGAAAGTTAACAATAAACCCACTTCCGTTTTCAATAACTGATAGCTTTGAAAATCTTGTTAATATCTCTCAGCCTATGGTTAGAGCGAAAAATATCGACTTCAGTTTTAGAACACATGATTTCGTCTATGAATGGCTTTATGCTGACAAATTGAGATTAAATCAAATCTTCACTAACTTATTATCTAACGCTCTTAAATACACCGAAGAAAACGGTAAGGTTTCTGTTGATATCAAAGAGTTACCAAGTGAAAAAGAAGGATACATTAAATTAGTCTATCAAGTTGAAGATAATGGTATTGGCATGTCCAAAGAATATCTTGAAAAAATGTATCAACCATTTACTAGAGCAACAGATAGTAGAGTCAATTCCATTCAAGGTACTGGCTTAGGTTTAACTATCACTAAACAAATGGTGGATCTCATGAATGGCACGATTGAATGTGAAAGTGAGGTAGGTAAAGGCACTAAATTTACTGTCACTATTGATTTACCAATCGATAAAAAACCAGTTGAAGAAATGGTTTTGCCACCAATCAAAGTCTTAATTGTCGATGACGATGAAATCTTACTCAAGACTGCAGAAGATACATTGAAATCTTTAGGTGCACATACATTTACTGCTAGTAGCGGTAAAGACGCTCTAAGAATGATTAAAGAAAATGAAACCGACCAATTCAAAGTTGTTATTTTAGATTGGAAGATGCCAGATATGAGTGGCTTAGAAGTAAGTAAAGAAATCAAAAAGATTAAAGATGGTAATATCCCTGTTATCTTAATTTCTGCTTATGATTGGTCAGAGATAGAAAAAGAAGCAAAAGATTCTGGTGTTAATGGTTTTATCTTTAAGCCTCTATTTAGAAGTAAAATCTATCAGAAGATAGTTGAAGTACTTAACCACGATGAAAAAGAAGCTACTCCAGTTGAAGAAGAAATGCTTTTCACTGGCACAAACATCTTAGTGGTTGAAGATAACGATATTAACTATGAAATTGTTTCAACATTATTAGGCATGTATGGAGTAGTTTGCCAAAGAGCAGAAAATGGTAAGATTGCCTATGAAATGATTAAAGAAAATGGTCAAGATGAACCATTTGACTTAATCTTCATGGATATCCAAATGCCAGTAATGAATGGCTTAGACGCCACTAGAGCGATTAGAAAATTAGATTTTGAATATGCAAAGAAAGTACCAATTATTGCAATGACTGCTGATGCTTTCTCTGAAAACGTTGCCGAATGTCTACAAGCAGGTATGAACGCTCATATCGCTAAACCAATTGACCTTAATCTCGTTTTAGCGGAGATCAAAAAGGTCAAAAACAAATAAGTGAGGTAATGTTATGCCTATTCTTAAAGAAAAAGATTTAGAAAACAAAAAGACTGTTCTTATTGTTGACGACGAAGAAATTAACGGAGATATATTAACTCCAATCTTAGAAGGGTTATTTGAAATTCGTCGAGCGTCAAATGGAAAAGAATGTATAGATATCATTACAAAAGAACATGATGTTATTGACCTTGTTCTTTTAGATGTCATGATGCCCATAATGGACGGTAAAGAAGTTTTAGCGTACCGTCAAAAGGATTCTAATCTCAAAAAGATTCCTTTTATTGTTATGACTTCAGATAGGGAAATAGAAAAAGAATGTTTCTTATTAGGCGCTAACGACTTCATCAAGAAACCATATGAAAACCCAGACATTATTGTCGCTAGACTTCAAAGAATGATTGAACTCTACGATGATAAAAGCATCATCAAAGAATTTAAAAAAGATAAATTAACTAATTTATATTCCTTTGATTTCTTTAAGAAATACGCACATCAATTTAATCTTAAATATCAAAATATGAATAAAGATGTTCTTTCAATTGATATCGTTGGATTCCATTTGATTAACGAACTATATGGAAAGAAATATGGAGATGAGGTTCTATTAGAAATGACTAGCATCATTAATGCTTATATTAGCAAAGTCAAAGGCCTTGCTGGTCGCATTAATAGTGATATTTTCCTCATCTACTGCCTACATCAAGAAGATCACAAAGAACTTGTTAATAACTTAAATAATAGTCTTAAAAAGAAGAACGCTCGTGTCCGTATTGGTCTATATACGAACGTTGATTCTAATATTGAAATTGATATTGCTATCGGTAGAGCAGATACCGCTAGAAAAAGCATAAAAGATCTTAACTCTTGCCTTGCTATTTTTGACAAAGAAGCGCAAGACAAGGCCTCTTTTAATGAAAAACTAGTTGCTTCTTTTGAAAAATCATTAAAGAACAAAGAGTTCAAAGTCTACTATCAGCCTAAATATAACATTCAAGGAAAAACGAATGTCATTTCTAGTGCAGAAGCGTTAGTGAGATGGATTCATCCAGACTATGGAATGATTTCTCCAGGAATCTTTATTCCTCTATTTGAAACCGATGGTTTAATTCAGCAGTTAGATAATTACATTTTCAATGAAGTAGCAAGACAAATGAATGAATGGTATGAGAAATATCATAAATACATTCCTATTTCTGTAAATATTTCACGTGTTGATGTTTTTAACCCTAGATTAAAAGAAGAAATCATTGAAGCGGTTGATAAGTATCACATTCCTCATGATGTCTATTATCTAGAAATCACTGAAAGCGCTTTTGGCACGAACGATATTGATGTTATTGCGCTAGCAAAAGCTTTAAGAGAAGAAGGATTTAAAGTTGAAATCGATGACTTTGGTTCTGCTTATTCAAGTTTAAATACATTAGCAACACTTCCGTTTGATGTCTTAAAGATTGATATGTGCTTTATTAAAAAGATGAATGATAATCCTAGAAATAAGGATGTCATTAAACTCATCATTAACATTGCTCAAATGTTTAATGCGATAAGTGTTGCAGAAGGTGTTGAAAATGAAGAGCAATACCTTTTCTTAAAAGAAAATGGCTGTGATGTTGTTCAAGGATACTACTTCTCTAAACCACTACCACAAGCTGACTTTGAGGAATTCTTAAAGAAGGAATAATTATGACTTTAAAAGAATTATATGAGAAGATTCATGGCAATTATCAAAACGCTTTAAGCATGATGATGATGGATGACTTCATCAAAAGAATGCTTACTAAATTTGTTCAATCTAATCCAGCATCCAACTTATTTAAAGCTTATGAAGATAAAGATTATCAAGCAGTCTTTGCTGCTGCTCATTCTTTAAAAGGAGTAACTGGCAATTTAGCGTTAACTTCCTTATACGATAAAGTCGTTCCAATTGTGGAAAAGACAAGAAACGCTTCATCAAATTCCATAGTTGATATTGAAAAAGAAATGAATGATTTCAAAAATGAATATCAATTTGTAATAGAGACGTTAAAAGAATACTTAAATATATAAAAAGTCCTGATTTTCTCAGGACATTTTTTTCGTTTTGGTGGATCCGACGAGGATCGAACTCGCTACCTCCTCCATGCCATGGAGGCGCTCTCCCAGGTGAGCTACGGACCCAAAGCGACTTTTATGATTGTATAAAACTAATTCCAAATATTCAATAATTATCGAAAAATTTTTATTTAAAAATAACTATTTCTATTGAAGATTGTTTTTACAATCGTAAAATACTTACGAGGAACTCTTTATGGAAGAAATCAATAATTTTATCAAAACAATCATGGAAAAAGACCTTGAAGAAGGTCGTGTAAAAGAAATCGTTACACGTTTCCCACCAGAACCAAATGCTTATTTACATATCGGTCACGCTAGAGCGATTGTCAATGACTTTGAACTCGCTAAAGCTTTTGGTGGTTATACAAATTTAAGATTTGATGACACTAACCCAGTTAACGAGGGAGCAGAATATGTCGATGCTATTATTCAAGATTTGAAGTGGCTTGGCTATACTCCTAAAAATATATATTTTGGTTCCGATTATTTTGAAAAAACATATGAGAAAGCCATTCTTTTAATCAAGAAAGGTCTTGCGTATGTTGATGATTTATCCCCAGAAGAAATGACTGAATATCGTGGCACTCTTACCGAGCCAGGAAGAAACTCTCCTTGGAGAGATAGAAGTGTTGAAGAAAACCTTAAACTCTTTGAAGAAATGAGAGCAGGTAAATACGATAACGGAGAAAAAACATTAAGAGCGAAAATCGATATGGCTTCTCCTAATATCAATATGAGAGACCCAGTTATGTACCGTATTCTCCACGTTACCCACCACCGTCAAGGCAATAAGTGGTGTATCTACCCAATGTATGACTTCGCACATCCTCTTCAAGATGCTTTTGAAGGAGTTACCCATTCCCTTTGTTCATTAGAGTATGACAATCACCGTGTCTTATACGACTGGTTTGTTGAAAAGTGTGAAATGGAACACGTTCCACATCAATATGAATGGGGAAGACTTAACATTACTAACACAGTGATGTCTAAAAGATATCTCCGTCAACTCGTTGAGGGTGGCTATGTCACTGGATATGATGATCCAAGAATGCCTACTTTAGTAGGACTTAAGAGAAAAGGCTTTACCGCTGAAGCAATTAAGAGCTTCATTCTTTATACAGGCCTTTCTAGAATTAATTCCACTACTAACGCAGACAACTTAGATTACTTTCTTAGAGAAGAACAAAAACTAATTGCTACTCGTCCGATGGCGGTCTTAAATCCACTCAAGGTTGTTATTGATAACTACCCAGAAGGACAAATCGAATATGTTGAAGCTCAAAACAATATGGAAAATGAAGCTTTAGGTACTCGTAAGATGGCTTTTGGTAAATATTTATATATCGAACAAGAAGACTTCGTTGAAGAAAAACCAAATAGAAAATGGAAGAGATTATCTCTTGGTAACGAAGTTAGATTAATGTACGCTTACTTCATTAAATGTAATTCCGTCGTTAAAGATGAGAACGGTAAGATTATTGAAATTCACTGCACATACGATCCAGAAACTAAATCTGGAAGTGGATTTGAAGGAAGAAAACCAGATGGCACTATCCACTATGTTGAAGCCACTACTGCTAAAAGAGCAACATTCAACTTATTTGAGCCACTTGTCTTTGATGAAACCGAAGAAACAAAAGATAAATCTTTCCTAGAAAGACTCAATCCAAATTCTTGGATTAAAAAAGAAGGATTTGTGGAAGCTTCTTTAGAAGACACCAAACCATTAGATAGATTCCAATTCATTAGAACTGGTTATTTCTGTACTGATAAATTATCAACAAAGGAACATTTAATCTTTAATAGAACTTGTTCATTAAAATCATCATTTAATCCAACAAATAACTAATTAATATGTCTAAAGTTATCGTCATAGGAGGGGGAATATCTGGCTTAACTGCTGGTATTAAGCTCCTTAACGCTGGTCACCAAGTTACTCTCATAGAAAAGAATAAAGATGTCGGAGGACTTTGCTCTGGCTATTTTGTTGATGGCTTTTTAGTGGATACTTGTATCCATTGGTTAATGGGAACTAAAAAAGGTAACTTCATTAACGACTTATGGAGAGAAATAGGTGGACTAGGAAGAAAAGTTAAAATCATTTCTTTACCAACCTTAGGAACAATTGAATACGAAGGAGTATCAGTTACTTTTTATCGTGATCTAGATAAAGCAGAAAAGGAATGGATTAATATCTCCCCTAAAGATAAAAGAGCAATCCACCGCTTCTTTTCTGTAGTGAAAAATGTCGGTGGTTTAATGAATATCATGTTAGGAGACCACTTAAGAAAAGTCAGTGTTCTTCAATTCATTAAGGGCTTACCAAATTCTCGTCACATTTTAAAATCAATGAAACAATCTAGAGAAGAATATGCGAAAAACTTCTCCCACCCTGCTTTAAGATACGCAATTACGCACTGTCAAACTGGATATAACAATATGTTTTTCTTCTTTGACTTATATAGCATCTTCGCTCAAGGTAACGCGGATGTTCCAGAAGGAGGCGCGTATTACCTAAGAGAAAGAATTAAAGATAATTTCATTTCTTTAGGTGGAAAACTCCTATTGGGAGCAACTGCAAAAGAAATTGAGCCATATAACAATTATGAATCTGTAAGAGTTAAAACCTCTAAAGGTGTAGTTATTGGAGATTACTGTATTTCTACGATTGACCCATATTACACTTTAGACAAATTACTCGATGGTAGATATCCTGTTCCTCAATTTGAAAGAAAAAAGAAATCAATTGAGAAGAACACTATTTCGTCCTGCTTTAATGTCTACGTCACTATCGAAGGTGATTTATCTAAGATTGATGTCCCTACTGGATTACATATCTCTCCAATCAAAGTTGGTAGTCAAGAAGTCGACTTCATGTTGATGAGATCCTATCACTTCGACAAGAAACATTTCGTTAAAGACGGTAAGACTGTTGTCTCTTTATTTATCGACCAAAATCAAGACGATTATAACTACTTTAATTCACTTTCTAAGGATGAATACGCGCAAGAAAGCCAACGAATTATCAAAAATATGATTGACGCAGTAGAAGAAAGATATCCTGAATTTAAAGGCAAAATTAATTATTTATCTCACTTCTCTCCAATTGAAATATCGAAAAGAGTTAATACTTCATATGGCTCTTTCCAATCTTTCTCATTTACTGATAAAGGAACCTTCTATATTAATAATGGCAAAATAAAAGACTGTCCAAATGTTTTCCTCTGTGGTCAATGGACTAGATCCATAGGAGGAACTCCAACAGCCCTTTTATCAGCACATAATGTATGTAAGTATATTCCTAAATCACTCAAATAAAGATTTACTCTCAACGTGATAAGTTGGAAGAGAATCAATTAATCTTTGATTACTCTCGTTATCTAAACCTAATAATCTCATCATCTCTGTTCTAGAACGATATTCAAGATCAGAGATTTTTTCTTTAGTATCTAAAGAGTTATCAGGCACAACTGGCGCTCCAATAATGAGTTTTGCGTTAGGGTGCTTTTTAAATATTCCCCAAATCGGATTTGGTTTACGATATTTAACCACCATTGGGAGGATTGGAAGATTCTCTTCCACTGCTAATTTAAAAACGCCAATTCTAAATGGTCTAATTGCTGGATAAAAAGCCCAACAAGCAGCTTCAGGAAATACATGAAGCCATTTATTTTCATCTAGCACTTCTTTCATCGCGTCATATGCGTATTGCATTCCTTTATAAGAATAAGTAGGTAACACTATTCCGCCTGCGTAACGGTAAAAGAAACCAGATTTACCTTCTGCCCCTTCTTGCCAAATTGGGAATTCTGAAAAATGGAAAAAGCGGGAAGTCATAACAAATAATGCATCCCACTCTGTCGTGTGATTACAAATAGTAAGCATTGCTTTTCTACCTGCAATCTTGCGATATTCACGAATATTTCTTTTTCCTTCTATTATTAATAGATATCTAAAATATATGAATGGTTTTACTATAAGTAAAATAACAGTCCTAAATAAGAACCTCATAAATTTAGATTTAGGATCTTTAAGTCGATATGGAAAATCTTTGTCATATGTATATTCATGGACCTTAGGGGTCTCAATCATATGGGCAAAGTCTTTGTCTGGATATTTTAAATTTGGGTCATGAATATAAATGTCTTTCATGTTAATCAATGTCGATTAATTCATATTCTTTATTGCCAAAGCCGAGTTCATAAGCAGCGTCAATCGTATGAACACCATTACGTGAATTCACTCTTTCTAAGAAGTGTTCTTTACCTGGATCATTTGATTTCATAACTAAATCTAAGCACGCTCTATCTAAAGCAATTGGATCAGTTGAAGCGACAATACCAATATCTTTCATACATGGATCTTCTGCAACAGCACAGCAATCGCAATCAACAGACATATTGCACATCATGGAGATATATAACACTCTACCTTTAAGCTTGTTATGAACTGCACTAGCGGCATCTGCCATAGCTTCTAAGAATTTATTTTGTTCTGGAAGATTACTCCATACTACTTTTTGATCTGTTGTTACACCAGCGGAATGGATATATGCCTTTCCTCTACTAGAGGCAAAACCAATCGATAGTTGTTTAAGTGCACCACCATATCCACCCATAGGGTGCCCTTTAAAATGAGATAAGACTAATATCGAATCATATCTATCAATATGGCTGCCAATATAATCTCTTTTGATAACTTTTCCATTAGGAATTTCTAAAACAAGGTCATCATCATTTTCATCCATTAAATCAACAGGGAAATATTTATACCAACCGTGTTTCTCAAATAATCTTTTATGTTTTTCACTTGTGTTTCTTGCCCCATCATAGGCTGTATTACACTCGATAACCGTGCCATTAACATATTCAATCATTGGTTTTAAAAATTCTGGTCTAAGATAGTTTTGATTTCCATCTTCTCCAGAGTGAACTTTAACTCCAACACTTCCTTTAAGTTCAACACCTAAAGCTTTATACATATCAATAATTCTTTCAGGTGTAAGAATTCTTGAAAAATAGACTTTTGATTTAGCCATAAATATTCCTCTTTTCTATATGTAATTGATACTTTTACGATACAAAAATAATAGTCTACGCACAAGAGAAAGAAAAAAGACTCAAAATATTTCGAGTCTTTATCTACTTATGTGGCGCGCTTAAGACGATTCGAACGTCCGACCCTCTCCTTAGGAGGGAGATGCTCTGTCCAGCTGAGCTATAAGCGCATTAGGATAAGGAGTTAGTCCTTATCATATCCTTTTGGATTATTCTTTTGCCAATTCCAACTATCACGACATGCATCAACGATATTGAGCTTAGCTTTCCAACCCATTTCTTTTAATGCTTTAGAGGCATCCGCGTAGTTTTCATCAACATCACCAGGTCTTCTATCTTTGATTTCGTATGGAATTTTAACTCCATTAGCCTTTTCAAAAGCATTCACTAGATCCAAGACTGAGGTTCCTGTTCCAGTACCTAAGTTATAAATAACTAAGCCTGGTTTGGTTTCTAATTTCTTTAAGGCTGCTAAGTGGCCACTAGCTAAATCCACAACGTGGATATAGTCTCTAACACCTGTACCATCATGTGTCTTATAGTCATTACCAAAGACATTAAGGAATGGGCGTTTGCCAACTGCAACTTGAGTAATGTATGGCATTAAGTTATTTGGAATACCTTGTGGGTCTTCTCCAATAAGTCCACTTTCGTGAGCGCCAATTGGATTAAAGTATCTAAGAATAGCAATATTAGCATCTTTATGATTAGCAGCGTAATCATTAAGCATATATTCAATTTCAAGCTTTGTTTGACCATATGGATTTGTGCATCCACCAATATTATCACTCTCTTTAAGTGGGACATGATCTGGGACACCATAAACTGTTGCAGAACTTGAAAATACTAGGTTTTTGACGTTAAATTCGCTCATTAAGTTAAGTAAAACGATACTTGAACCGATATTGTTTCTAATGTATAAACCAGGTTTTTGAGTTGATTCTCCAACACTCTTTAGACCAGCGAAGTGGATGATTGCTTCAATCTTCTCTTTTTTGAAGATTTCTCTCATCTTGCTCTCATCACAGACATCAGCCTCATAGAACGTTGGTCTTTTGCCTGTAATCTTTTCGATACGGTTAAGAACTTCTGGCTTGGAATTAACAAAATTATCAACAATAACGACGTCATAATTATTTTCTAATAGTTGAACAACTGTATGGCTTCCAATATAACCTGTACCACCTGTAACTAAAATTGCCATTTTCTTATCTCCTTTTGATTTCTTGAATAATCAATTTATGAACTATTTTCGGGTTAGCGTTTCCATTAGTAACTTTGTTAACTTGTCCAACTAAGTAGCCAATGACACGGTCTTTTCCTTCCTTATAGTCAGTAACTATTTGAGGGTTACTGTCTAAAAGTTCACTAATAATATCTAATAACTTAGCCTCATCATTTACAAGAGAGAATTTTCTTTCTTGTAACACCATCTCTATTTTTTTATCACTAGAATGAGCTTCTAAAAGTATTTCTCTAGCTTGCTTATTTGATAGTTTATCTTGCTCCACCAAAGAGATGAGATTACCTAACTCAATACTAGAAATATTAAATTGTTTAATGGAGATATTTTCTTTATTAAGAATTGCTTGAATATCTCCGTTAATCCAGTTAGCGAGTAATTTAACTGAACATCCTGTTTTTAATCCTTCATCAAAATAATCAGAGATATCTTTATTAGTCACTAAAAGTGAGGAATCATAATCATTAAGCCCAAGTTTTTTATATCTTGCCTTCTTTTCGCTAGCAAGTTCTAAAGAACTATCTATCGCATCTTTAATAAATTCTTTCGAGAGTTTAATAGGTGGAATATTTGGATCGGTAAAGAACTTATAATCCACAGCATCCACTTTTTCTCTTAATTCAACAGTTCTTTTATGCGCTTCATCATATCTTCTAGTCTCTTGTTTGATTGATTTACCTTCTTTAATCAAGTTAGACTGACGGCTTATTTCATAATCAACTGCTTTTTGAATGTTCACTAATGAATTTAAATTCTTAATTTCTACTTTGTGGCCAAGCTTGTTACTGCCTTTTTCTGATAATGAAACATTAACATCGCATCTTAAGTTACCAAGTTCAGCTTTGCCTTCACTAATATCAAGGAAAGTAACCATTGAACGAATTGTTTCTAATACTTCTTTAGCCTCACTACCACTTGTAATATCAGGTAAAGTAACAATCTCAAGAAGTGGAATACCTGCTCTATTAAAATCAAGATATGATTCGTTGCCAATATGGAATTGGCGGCATGTATCTTCTTCAATATGGAGTCTTTCTATCCTAATAATTTTTCCACTATTGAGGGTTAAATATCCATTTTTGCCAATTGGATTAAATGCCTGAGTTATTTGATAGCCTTTAGGAAGATCGCTATAGAAGTAATTTTTCCTTTCAAAAGTCAAAATATCACTAATTTCCATATGCAAAGCGTGAGATAGTCTAATTGCATTAACTATTGCTTGCTTATTAACACTAGGGAGAGTGCCTGGGAAAGACATATCAAGTAAAGAAAGACAAGTATTACTAGGAGCAACGTAGCTCACTGCCGCAGATGAAAACATTTTGGATTTAGTGTTCATTTCAACATGCATTTCTAAACCAATTACAACATTAAATTCCATCGTCATCTCCTGCGATAATATTTGCTAAGCCTGTAAACTTTTCAATTTGGTTTGCAATATTGAGCAAAAGTACCTCATCAAAGGGTTTTGCCGATAAATTTGCACCAAAAGGCATGTTTTTTTCAAATCCGATTGGAAGAGTTATTGATGGGAAACCACCCATATTTGCATACGCCATATAGTTATCGGCGATTAAGTATTCATCAGCGATTTTATTTTGTGTTGATTTGATTAGTGGAGCGATTGATGGACTAGCTGGATTATAGATAACATCATACTCTTCAAGTACTTTACTGATAGAATCAACTATTACTCGACGACATTTTTGCGCTCGAACGAATAATTCCTCTCGATTGTCTTTTAAAAGGGAGAAACTACCAATAACTAAACGTCTTTTCGCGTATTCAGATATTCCTTCAGTTCTAGTTTTAATCACTAAGTCAGTATATGAATCTCCATCGATCATATTTCCGAATTTAACGCCATCTAAATTTGCGTAATTACTCGTTGCTTCTGCAGATGAAATGATAATATATGTAGGATAGATAGCCTTTAGTATTTTGCTATCGATAGAAACATAGTCAACAACCGCGCCTTCGCTCCTCAAATACTCGACTGTTTTATTAAAAGCGTTAAGAACTTCCTTATCAGAAATTGAATCGTTAATCTCTTTAATAACCGCAATGCGTTTTCCTTTAAGAGAGTCATTTAATCTAGAAGTGTAGTCTTCAACTTTCATAAAAGAAGAAGACATATCTTTATTATCTCTACCTGCTAAAACATTAAGAAGATAAGCACTGTCAAACACATTTCTTGTGAAATAAGCTATATGGTCTAAAGAACACGCAAATGGTAATAATCCATATCTAGATATTCTTCCCCATGTTGGTTTAAAACCAACTAATCCAGCGTATGAGGCTGGTTTTCTAACAGAATCACCAGTATCACTTCCAATTGAAATAGGAACAATACCAGCACTAATAGCAGCTGCGCTACCACTACTCGATCCACCAATCATATGTTTATGGGATTTGTCCCATGGATTATAAGTAACACCTAAATGTCCATTTGTGCCGCTTCCACCCATGGCGAGTTCATCCATTGTAGTCTTGCCAATTACAATTGCTCCTTCGTTTTCTAATCTAGACACAACTTCAGCATCAAAAATAGGAACATATCCTTCAAGAATTTTACTACTAGCGGTAGTTGGAATATCTTTTGTGGAATAATTATCTTTAATAACTACTGGAACACCATATAAAAGATTGTCTTTTTTGCTTTCATCCAAAGTTTTAACTTTTTCAAAAGCTTCCTTTTCACATATATATTCAAAAGCATTGTTTTTGTCTTGCTTTGCAAGTTCAATTGCGTGCTTAACTAAGTCAAAAGGAGCCACTTCTTTAGCGGTTATTGCCTTATGTAAGTCTAAGAGAGTCATTCTTTTGTAGTCCATTACTTAACTACCCTAGGGAGGACAATATAGTCTCCCTTCTTTCTCTTAGAATTCTTTAATGCATCTTCTTTAGTGATTGTCTCTTCAACAACATCATCCCTTAAATAATCATTAGTGACTTCAAAAGGAAAAGTCATTGGTTCAACATCATCTACTCCTTCAATGTCTTTGATTAAATCCATTTGCATAGTAATGGTTTCAAAATCAGATGTTAATTTGTCATATTCTTTATCTGACATTTCCATCATCAGTTTTCTAGTAGCGATAATTAATGTTTCTTTAGAGACCTTTTTCATGCATGTTAAATTTATCACATGTATGCATTTTTATAAAATAAAAAACACCTTAATCAAAGATTTTGGTGTTTTTAGTCTTAAGTTTTATTTAATGAGAGCAAGGAATTCTTCTTCGCCAAGAACTTGAATTCCAAGTGCGTGAGCTTTATCTAATTTAGATCCAGCTTCTTCTCCTGCAATAACACAGTCAGTGGCCTTACTTACTGAACCAGTGACTTTTGCTCCAACATCTTCTAATAAAGCAGTAGCTTCTTTTCTACCCATTGATGAAAGAGTGCCAGTTAAGACAACTGTTTTACCAGAAAAATATGAATTTGCAGCTTTAGTTGTGCTACCAATGAATTTAAAGTTAACTCCTCTATCTTTTAGCTCATTAATAAGTTCAACATTTTTCTCGTCGCCAAACCACGCGACTAAGGATTTAGATAGAACTGGTCCAACATCAGGAATTTCAAGCAACTCTTCTTCAGTGGTTGCCGCTAAAGCGTCAATATCGCCATATTTTCTTGCTAAAGTTTTGGCCATTTTCTCGCCGACTTCTTTAATACCTAAGCCGAATAATACTTTTTCTAATGAATTCTCTTTACTCTTTTCAATTCCGGCTAATAAATTATCAATTGATTTATCCTTCCATCCATCTAACGAGATAATGTCATCACGATATTGGGATAAGTCATAAATGTCTTTGATAGAACGGATGAATCCTTGGTTGAAGAATTGTTCAGCAACTTTTTCTCCAAGTCCTTCAATGTCCATAGCGTCTCTACTAGCAAAGTGGATAATGCCTTCGATTTTTTTAGCTTCGCAGTGAGGATTAAGGCAGAAATGCATCGCGTCAATTCGAGTAAGTGGAGATCCACAAACAGGACATTTGTCAATCATTTCAAAGTCAATAACATCGTCAGAACGGCGTTCTTTTACTGGTCTAACGACTTCTGGAATAACATCTCCGGCCTTTCTAATAACAACATAATCACCGACTTTTAAATCCTTTTCTCTAATGAAGTCTTCATTATGTAAAGTTGCTCTTTGGACTAAGCTACCAGCAACCCTTACAGGCTCTAAAACAGCGTTAGGAGTAATCTTTCCAGTACGTCCAACTGTGTAAATAATATCAGTTAATTTTGTGATAACTTCTTCAGGTGGGAACTTATATGCAATAGCCCATCTTGGTGTTTTAGATGTATAACCTAATTTATCATACATATCCATGTCATCAACTTTGATAACAATGCCATCAATATCATAGGCTAAAGAAGGTCTTTTTTCGGTATATTCATTTATGAAATCGATGACTTCATCAATTCCATTACACAATCTTCTTTCTGGATTAGTCTTAAATCCTAATCTATCTGCCATATTTAATGCTTCGGAGTGATAACGTAAACCAAAATCTTTAGCGTTAACAACGTAATACCAGAAAGCATCAAGCCCACGATTAGCAGCAATTGCACTATCAAGTTGTCTAATACTACCAGCAGCAGCATTTCTTGCATTAGCAAATAATGGTTCACCAGCTAATTCTCTTTCTTTGTTTAATCGTTCAAGAGATTTCTTTGGCATAAAGACTTCGCCACGAATCTCATATTCATCGTCTAAATCAATATGACTAGGAACAGATTTAATGGTAATAACGTTACTAGTAACGTCTTCTCCAACAGTTCCATCTCCTCTAGTAGCAGCGTAAATTAGTCTATTTCTATAAACAAGAGAAATACCAAGGCCATCAATTTTCATTTCAGCCATATATCTCACTTTATCAACTTGAAGAACATCTCTGACCTTTTTATCAAAGTCTCTTAAGTCTTCATCATTAAAAGCGTTTGCTAAAGAGAGCATCATTCTTTTGTGAGTAACTTTTTGGAATTCATCTTGGACCATTCCTCCAACTCTCTGAGTTGGTGATAATGGACTCTTTAATTCAGGATGAGCGGTTTCTAAAGCGATTAATTCTTGCATTAATCGGTCGTATTCCGCATCGGTTACTGAAGGATTATCTAATACATAGTATTCATAGTTGTACTTTTCGAGTAATTTAGTAATCTCTTCTACTCTTAATTTAGGATCCATAATTATTTGCTCCCTTTGGATATCATTTTATGATTTCCAAGAAGTGTTTTTTCACCATGACCTTCGAAGTTAACGACAATAATGCCATCTCCTTCTAAAGCAGTGACCACTCCTTTGCCAAACTTTTGATGTATACAAATATCTCCAACTTTCCAATCATCAACACCATTGTTGACTTCTTGAGAAAATGGTTCTTCCGCAAATGGAAGATCATCAAAGACAACCGCATCTTTCTTTTTGTCTTCATAACTATAGTGATATGAAGGGCGATTGTCTCTGAAAGAATTTCTTGTTGTTGGTCTACTGGCGGTAGAATTACCGCTTTCAGCGATAAACATTGATTCACTTAATTCAGATTTAACAACATAGCTAAATCCGTGTGAATAAGTTAAATAAAGTCTTTCTTTAGCTCTAGTGAAAGCAACATATGCTAATCTTCTTTCTTCTTCAATAGCAGCGTAGCCACCTTCTGTAAGGGCTCTATTAGATGGGAATATTCCTTGATTTAATTTAACAACAAAGACGACTGGATATTCTAGTCCTTTAGCGGTGTGAACTGTCATTAAAGTAACGTGTTCTCCCTCCACCATATCATCCTGAGCAGATACAAGAGCGACATTTTGTAAATATTCATCAAATGTAGCATCTGGGTTGCTCTTCAAGAAGTGTCTTAAATCTTCAAATAAAGATTTGACGTTTTCTAAACGGTCATCACCATCTTCATCGAGTAAGAGGTAATCGTAATATCCGATATCATTAATTAAATCTTCAAGAATCTTTGAGAAGGTTTCTTCGTCTTTATTAATTTCATCACGCGTATGATTAATGCGCATAATGAGTGAGCGCAATGTATTAATAGCCTTTGGAGGACATTCTTCTAAGGCATAATCCTCACAAATATATTCATACATTGATAAATTATGTTCTAAAGCTGCTTTTTTAATTTTTAGTGTTGCAGTATCGCCAATTCCTCTTCTAGGAGTATTGATAATTCTCTCGAAAGAAATGTCATCTTTCATGTTGTTTATGAGGCGGAAATACGCAAGAACGTCCTTAATTTCGGCTCTTTGGTAGAATTTCATGCCTCCATAAATGACATATGGAATTTGCTTTGCCATTAATGCTTTTTCAAATTCAAGAGTGACATAGTTGCTTCTATAAAGAATAACAATGTCAGAGAGTTTATAATGTTGAACTTCTCTAAGCATTTTGATTTCTCGAGCAACATATTCAGCTTCTGCAAGCCCACTATCAGCGCATCTCACAGTAATCGCGTTTCCTTTAATGTTGTCTGTGTACAAATTTTTAGGAACACGCATTTTGTTATGAGATATCAATTTGTTAGCGCTATCAAGGATGTTTTGAGTACTACGGTAGTTTCTATCAAGAATAACGGTTTTAACCCCGATAAATTTCTTATCTAAGTCTAAGATGATGCCTTGGTTAGCACCTCTCCATGTATAAATAGTCTGATCTGGGTCACCAACAACATACAATGTTGAAGATGGCTTAAGTAATAATCTAATTAATTTGTCTTCTGTATCATTAGTGTCTTGGAACTCATCAATAAGAATATGGTCAATTCGGTCTTGCCATTTCGCTCTTACCATTGGGAAAGAAGTAAGAATTTGATTTGCTCTTAAAAGTAAATCGTCAAAATCTAAAGCGTATTGTCTTGCTTTGATATTTTCATATTCTTCAAAGAATTCTAAACAAGTTCTCTCATCTTCAAATCTCTCATGGTCAATTCTGATATCATCAGGATACTTTTCTTTGAGTTTGCAGCTACCAATATAATTAACGGTTTTCTTGATAATTGGGTCACTCTTTTTATAACCTCTATCCGCCGCGATATCTTTGATGATTTTTAGTTGATCTTCTTCGTCCAAGATAGTGAAGTTAGAAGGATAATTAATAACACTAATTTCTTGTCTTAAGAAATAAGCAGCAAATGAGTGGAACGTTTTAATGGTCAAATCTCTTTCACATTCAGGAACGATTTGAACAACACGGTTTTTCATTTCATTAGCAACTTTATTAGTAAAAGTAATTGCCAAAATCTTCCAAGGCTTCACTCTACATTCGGAAATAAGATAAGCAATTCGGTAAGTTAAAACACGAGTCTTTCCACTGCCTGCTCCAGCAATGACTCTTGTATACTGACTATTGGCTTCAACAGCCTCTAATTGTCGTTCATTAAGTGAACTTACTAATTCAGAATATTGCATAGCAATATACTAACACATATATAGAGTCTATTCAATTTGATTTCGACTATTTTTATTTATGTATTCTCTAATCTCTTTTTCGCCACCATAGTACTCAACTATAACGCAATTCTCTAACTTGATTAAAAATGGAGTTCCATAAATAAAAAGATTAGAGACATCACTTACTCCAATAAGTTCTCCCGAGCTTCCATAAACCGTATTTTCATCTGCTTGGACAAAATAGATTGTCTCGTTTGATGAAAAATAATATGACAGCACTTCCTGTTTAATCTCTTTACAGTGGCCACATGTAAGAGAATAGAAATAAACAAAGTACAAATCTCCAGTCTGCGAAAACACACCTATCCAATCTATATGCGTAGTTACATCCGAGTAATCATATTCTTTTGAAATTATGTTAGCGTGCGTATTGGAACACCCTGATATAAGTAAAGTAAATAAAAGCAGCAGCTTCATAAACCCCCCCTCATTATTAATAAGAAGGAGATTTTTGGAATTTTTTAAAAATTTTCTATAAATTTGTTATCATTGTTGTATGAATTTCTTAAAGAAAAGAGAAACTCCAGTTCAAAACATTTCATATATTGGAATTATGGCAGCAGTTAATGTTGTCTTTGTTTTGATTTCAAGTCTTCTCCCAATTCTATTCATCTTATTAGTGTTCATTCTTCCTTTAACAAGTGTCATCGTCACAATCTATTGTAAAAAAGCATATTTCCCAGTCTACTTTGTGACCACTCTTGCTCTTACTTTTGCGGTAACATCTGGCTTTTCAGTATTTGATACATTCATCTATGTATTACCTTCTCTTATAACCGGTTTTATCTTTGGTTTGTTAATTGAAAAAGGCATCTCCGCAATTTATATTTTAGTAATTAATTCTATCGTTCAATACCTATTGACATATTTAACCTTCTATGTTTTAGATAATCTCATTACTCACGTTAATTTCTTTGATTCAATTTATAACTTAGTAGGACTTAGCTACTTTGAATTTAAGGGAGTTTTGACGAATATTTTCATCTATATCATCGCTCAAATCCAAGTTTTGCTTACTTATATACTCGTGAGATATGAAGTTAATAGAATCGGAATTGAAATTAACCTTAAATGTGAAAATAGATTTATTCTTTATTTAGTGGTTTTAGTCTTTGGTTTGCTCACTCTTTTTAGTGCTCTATTCTTCCCAAATTGGGCCACTATTTTTACTCTAATTATTCTTCCAATTATCTTCTTTGAATTAATCGAATTAGTAATGAAAATTAAGCCATGGATCTATGTTCTCCTTGGTGTTTCATTATTTGCGTCTATCTTCTTATTCGCATTTTTAACAAAGTACGTTCAAGCACCAAATCAGTTAGTTCTTCTATATGTTTTCTTTGCTTTTACAACAATAATAGATTTTATCGTCAATTATTGTTTCAAACCGAAAGTAGAACATATACAATAGTTATACAAGATTATGAGTTCACTATTTAAAAACATTGGTAAAGGCATCGGCTATTTCTTTGCGTTCCCTGGTCTAATTATTGCTATTGCATTATATGCAGTATTTGGGCTCGTTGTTTTTATTTTCCAATTTTTTAAATTAATCTTCCTCTTCTTCACAGGAAGAACTCTTTTCTCTGACCTTCCAGAAGATATCGAATTAAAAGCGTTAAAAGCGCAAGCAAATGAATTCACGGAAGAAGAAAAAGAAGAAAAGAAAGAAGAGAACCCATTAAGTTTATATCCATCCGATTCAGTTGTTTATGGAGCAGGCTATTCTTCTCCTTTGTTTAATAAAGAAGAGAAAAAAGAAGTAGAAGCTGAACCTGAAGTCGAAAAAGAAATTGAAGAAGACGCTAAACCGGCAGTCGAACCAGAACCAGAGGAAGGAGAAGAATACTAATATGAATATGTTTATTCCTACTTTAGTAACGTTATCCGATAACGATAAAAGATTAATCTTCTCTATCCTTCTTATCGTCATTGTTTTATTAGTCTTAATTGGTTTCCTTGGCTATTTGTTATTTAGAATAATGAAATGGCAATCAAAGAAGATGGACACTCTTATTCACGACGTAGTCGTTAATAAAGTAATTACAGATCGTAAGCATCTTGTGAAATATGGTAGAAGTAAGAACTGGGCCTTATTCTTTAAACAAGCCTACATACCTCTACTAATCGTTATTGTTGGAGTGGTTGTTTTAATTATTCATAACGCAGTTAATGATTATTGGAACTATAATCCATTCTCAACAGTAGATGGATTTGGAACTCTTTTCTGGACATGGAAAGCAAGTGGCGAATTCACTGGCACTCAATACGATATTATTAGATTCCAAATCATCGTTTTAGATAACACACCACATCTAGTAAAAGAAGCGTGGGCAGGATACGTTGTTGGCCCTTGCTTCATTGTTGGTGGTACATGGTATCTTATTTCAGTTATGTCCCTATTAGCGAGAACATTCCTTCTCTACAAGAGAAGTAGAGAAGTGTATGAAAAAAGCCTCGCTGGTTATAACCAAAGCGAAGCTTCTAAAACTGATACAGCAGTTCAACAAGAATCAAGTGCTGAATAATTACTTGCTTAACTGAAGAAGTAAAATAATTTGAATAGCAATATAAATCACTAATGCTAAATCAACAGCGCCCAAAAACCAGCAGATGCGTTTCTTCGCAACTGCTTTTCTTTTTTTCTTCTCGATTGCTAGTGCTTCTTTGCTATCCATAAATATTAATATTTAATTGTGTTGCTTGTACGTGGATATGGTTGAACATCACGGATGTTTTGCATACCGGTGATATACATTAATAATCTATCAAAGCCAATACCAAAACCGGAGTGGACACATCCACCATAACGACGGGTGTCTAAATACCACTCTAATCCTTCAGTGATACCCATTTCATCCATCTTGGCTTTTAAAACATCATATCTTTCTTCTCTTTGTGATCCGCCAACGAGTTCGCCGACTGCTGGAACTAATAAGTCACATGCAGCAACAGTCTTATTGTCTGGATTAACTTTCATATAGAAGGCTTTGATTTCACGTGGATAATCAATTAAGAAAAGTGGTCCATTAACAACTTTTTCTGTTAAATATCTTTCGTGTTCAGATTGTAAATCCATACCCCATTCGATATTGCTGTTTTCGAATTTTACGCCATTTCTTACAGCATTTTTGAGGATTTCAATACCTTCTGTGTAGCTCATTTTCTTAAATTCAGAATTAAGAACATGGTCTAATCGTTCAAGCAATGTGTTATCAATCATTTGGTTGAAGAACTTCATTTCTTCTGGACATGCTTCTTTAACATAAGCGATACAGTATTTAATGCAATCTTCAATGACTTCCATGTTGCCGTTAAGATCAGTGAACGCCATTTCAGGTTCAATCATCCAGAATTCAGAAGCGTGTCTAACTGTGTTAGAGTGTTCGGCTCTAAACACAGGACCAAAGGTATAAACATCTCTAAATGCTAGAGCAAATGGTTCAACATGAAGTTGGCCAGTAACAGTTAAGTTAACTTTACGACCATAGAATGAGAATGGATCTTTGGTGTCGTGTGTAGTGACATCAAAAACGTTTCCTGCTCCTTCACCATCGTTAGTGGTAATTTCTGGAGTATGGACGTAAATAAAGCCTCTCTCTTGGAAGAATTGGTGAATTGCGTAAGAAAGAACACTTCTCACTCTAAAGACAGCTTGGAAAGTATTTCCTCTTGGTCTAATGTGAGCGATATCTCTTAAGAATTCAAATGAGTGTCTCTTCTTTTGAAGAGGGTAGTCTTCATCACAATCTCCTAACAAGACTGCGTCTGTTACATTAATTTCAAATGGTTGTTTGTTTTCTGGAGTAACCACTACCTTGCCAGTTACTTCAATCGCGCATCCATTTCTAAACGAAGCGAGTAATTCATAATCTTTGCTATCTTTGGAATAAACGAGTTGGACATTTTTAAAATAGGTTCCATCATTGAATTCAATGAATCCAATTTGACCATTACTTCTATTAGTTCTAACCCAGCCTTGAAGATTAACTGAATTATTTAGTAAAGCTTCTTTTTCTTCTTGATCACCGAATAATACGATGTCATATAATTCAAAATTTGTTGTTTTAACTTGTTCCATTGACATATGTCCTCTCAGTAATTGTATCAATATTGGTTTTAATCTTTAAGAAAGATTTAAAATTTATTCCATTCATCAATTTCCCAGTTTGGGTCCACTGATAAATCGAGTGGTGCGAATACCTTTAAGTCGTATAATCGCTCAGCAACTTTGGCAATCATTGCTGCGTTATCGGTACAGCACCACATAGGTGGAATATTTATTTCAACACCTAGTCTATTCATTTCAAGAGTCATTTGTTCTCTTAAATATGAGTTAGCGGATACACCGCCCGCTAAAATAACTTGGTTAACTTTATGGTCTTTAATGACCTTAATTGTACGGTCAATTACTAAACCAACAGCGACATCTTGGAAAGACTTACACATATCTTCGACATTAACTTTTTCACCTTTTTGTTCAAGGTTATGAACAAGATTAATAACATTGGTCTTCAACCCTGAATAAGATAAGTCTAATGTATGTTCTCCTCTAAGAGGAGTTGGTAAATCGTAAGTATGTTTTCCTACTTTTGCTAGTTTATCAATTGGAATACCACCTGGATAAGGGAGTCCAAGAACTCTAGCGACTTTGTCGTAGCATTCTCCAATCGCATCATCTCTAGTTTTAGCGATAATTTCAAAATCTAAATGATCTCTCATAAGTACGAGTTCAGTATTACCACCACTAACGACTACCGCTAGCATTGGGAACTTAAATTCCGAAACATATTCGTTAGCGTAGATATGTCCTGCTAAGTGATGAACAGGAATAAGAGGAATCTTATATAGCATCGCTATAGTTTTAGCAGCCTGTAATCCAACGTGAAGAGCACCAATTAATCCTGGCCCTCTAGTGACCGCTACAGCGTCTAAATCTTCGAAATTTAGCTTTGCTACTTCCATCGCTTCTTTAATAACTACTGAAATGTTTTCAGCGTGTAATCTACTAGCGATTTCAGGCATAACTCCACCGTATTTACGGTGAACATCTATTTGAGTAGAGACAATATTAGACAAAAGCTTACCATTATCAATAACCGAAGCGGCCGTTTCATCACAGCTACTTTCAATTGCAAGAATCTTTGCCATTATCTATTCACCTCCAATACCATATATAATGCGTCTTCACCATTGCTGTAATATTGTGGTTTTTTAAGAATGATCTTAAAACCGTGCTTGGTGTAGAACTTGATTGCTTTTTCGTTGCTTTCTCTTACTTCTAAAGTAAGAGTGTTAACTTTCTTTGCTCTAACATCTTTAATAACTTCTTCCATGAGTTGGCTACCAACACCGGATCTTTGAATATCAGGATGAACAGCGATTTGGCAAATCGTGCCGCTATCAAATGTCACCCAATAATCAACAAAGCCAACGACATATTTTAAGCCAAGTGAAGCGTTAGAGTATTCAATAACCCAGACATTACTCACTGGGTTTTCGTGTAA
>CAMOSZ010000121.1:0-3967 GCA_946625285.1 uncultured Caryophanales bacterium
AGAAACATACATTAGAAGAATACTTCATGAACGATATTGGAGGACAAAAAGATGAGTAATGAAAATGTGAGAAAAGAAAAATTTATTTCTAAGCCATTATTTAAACAATCACTTAAATCTCTTTTAGGATTATGGATTGCCTTGATGATTGGCTCTGCTTTTATCTTTATTGTTATCAATATTGCAATCGGTTCTAAAAACATCTTTACCAATATCGATATGGAAGGTGTCAGTGCTTATGTCAACGATGAAGACTTAAGCTGGCTTAAAATATTAGGTTTACTTGAACAAATGGGATTCTCTTTATCAAGAATTCAAATCATGTCTCAAATTGACTTAAATAGCATTTTAAATGAATTAATCTATAAGATCGCCGGTGTTCTTTTACCAATGATTTATGTAATGATTGCCTCTAATAGATTAATTGCTGCTCAAGTTAGTGATGGATCGATGGCTTATGTCTTATCCACTCCTACAAATAGAAAAACAGTAGTGAGAACTCAATATGTCTTCTTAATCATGACTATTTCTATTATGTATGTCGCAATTACTGTTGCAGCAGTATCTAGTGAACTCATCTCTTACTTAATAAGCAAATCAGCTAATCCAGAGGCTGTTGGTGCATATAATCCAACTACAACATTACTATTCTGTTTAGGATCATATTTAGCGATATTTGCTCTTAGCGGCATTTGCTTTGGTGCTTCTGCTTTCTTTAATAAGGCTAATAACTCTCTCACTGTTGGTGGAGGAGTTTGTATCATGTCATTCCTTTGCTGTATCTTAGGCTTATTTGGTAATGAAGTCTTCGTCGCAGTTGGAATTGGTGTTAAGGCTATGAGCATCTTTAATTACTTATCTATATTCACGTTAGTGGATAATACTTCTATGTCAGCGTTCTCTAAAGCTATTAGAGGATTAGATGTTGCAATTAGTTATGATTGGATATGGAAATTAGCGATTCTTCTTGTTATAGGTGTTGTTTTTGCTTATATCGGGGGAAGAAGATTTACGAAAAAAGATTTGCCACTTTAATAAATTAAAAAAAAGGAAGAACCAAAAATTCTTCTTTTTGTTTATAAAAAAGTTATTGCGAGATTATTTTTACTGACTTACAATAACTACCATATTAGAGAATAAAAATATGAACAAAAACTTTGCTTATTACTATTTTTATTACTTTAGGTAGAAAGATAACTCTATCGCATTTTGCTATTGGGTTATCTCAAAAATGAATAACACCGATAGTAAATAAAAATAAGCTATTTATAAGTTCGGTGTTATTGCATCGAACTTTTTATTTATTAGATATTAGGAGGACCAAAAAATGAAAAGATCTCTACTTGCCACTTCTCTATTTACGCTATTGACCATAAGTGGGCTTACAGGCTGCAATAGCAAAAATGCTGATTTCTCAATCGGAATTTCTCAATTCGTCCCTGTAGACGCCTTAAATAACGCGACACAAGGATTTGTTGATAAGGTTAAAGAGGGAATGGAGGCTATTGGAAAAACAGTTGACTTTGATATTCAACTCGCTTCTGGAGATATCGCTACTTGTTCAACAATCGCTAGTACATTCGCGAGTAAGAAAAAAGATTTAATTATGGCTAACGCTACTCCTTGCTTACAAGCTGCCGCTAGTGCAACCGCAACTATCCCTGTTTTAGGAACATCAATTACTGAATATGGAGTTGCCTTAAATATTAGCGATGTCAGTCAAGGCACTGGAATTAATGTTAGCGGAACTAGTGACTTAGCACCTTTAGAAACACAAGCTCAAATGGTGGTGTCTAATTTCCCAGAGGCAACAACAGTGGGTTTGCTTTACTGCACTAATGAAGCTAATTCTATTTACCAAGTAAATAAAGTTGAAACTGAACTTCAAAGATTAGGGAAACAAACTAGAAGAATCACTTTTGCGCAAACCAGTGAACTCGAAGTTAATTTAAGAGGTGCTATTAATAATATTGACGTTTTATATATCCCAACTGATAACCAATGCGCGAATGCGACAAGCACAATTGACGCTGTTTGTAGTGAAAAGAATATTCCAGTCTTCGCTGGCGAAGAAGGAATGTGTAAAGAATGTGGAGCATTCACTTTATCCATCAATTACTACACATTAGGTCGAATCACCGGGGAAATGGCCTTAGAAATCTTGCTCGAAGGAAAAGATGTTTCCACAATGAAAATTAGATTAGATGAATCACCAGTTAAAAAATATAATCCAGTAATCTGCCAAAGATTAGGCATTACTCCACCAAGCGACTATGTCGCTATTGAAATGGGCAAATAAAATGTTTCTTGATTATTTATCATCTTTGCCTGCCGCCTTATCTTTAGGATTAATCTGGGGAATTATGGCTATTGGTGTATTCATCACATATAAAGTATTAGATATCCCAGATTTAACTGTTGATGGTAGCTTTGCTACTGGAGGAATAGTGTGCGCTCTTATTATTACTAATGGAGGTCATTTCTTAGTTGGAATCCTCGTTGGCTTTGTGGCTGGATTAATATGCGGATTAATTACAGGTTTATTACATACTTTCTTAGGCATTCCACCTATTTTAGCGGGTATATTAACTCAATTATCATGTTATTCAATTAACTTAAAACTCGCTGGTGGAAAATCTAATATCGGTGTTAGTGGTAGAGTGTTTAACGTTTTATTCTCTCAACTTAATGTCACTGATACATTATGGAAAATTGGAATTATAGTTCTAGTCATTATTGGTATTTTATATATCTTATTCGGCACTGAACTTGGCGCTTCTATTAGAGCAACTGGGAATAACAAAGATATGTCGAGAGCCCAAGGTATCAACGTTAAATTTAACGTTGTCCTAGGTTTAATGATCTCTAACGGTATCGTTGCTTTAGCAGGTGCTTTACTCACTCAATATCAAGGATTCGCTGATATAACAATGGGAACTGGTGCGATTGTTACAGGTTTATGTGCGGTAGTTATTGGAGGAGCGATAGTTTCTAAAATCTCTCCAAACTTCTTTGTAAGATTATTAGGTGTTGCAATTGGTTCAATCATCTATTACTTCATCTATCAATCAGTTGTCTTTATTGGTATTGATACAACCTTACTTAAATTATTAGCTGCTTTAGTGGTTGCTATCTTCTTAGGATTCCCATACTTAAGAAAGAAATATTCAGTAAGAATTAGTAAATTCTTAAAGAATAGGAAACTATCAACAGGAGGAAGTGGAAAATGATTGAATTAAAAGGAATCACCAAAACATTTAATCCTGGAACAGTTAATGAAAACACTGTATTAAAAGATTTCAACCTTACACTTAATGAAGGTGACTTTATCACTGTTATCGGTGGTAATGGAGCAGGCAAATCGACTCTACTCAACATCATTAGCGGTGCGATTGAAGCTGATAGTGGAATGATTCTACTTAATAACGTTGATGTCTCTTCAATGAGAGAACATCAAAGAGCTCCATATTTTGGACATGTCTTCCAAGATCCAATGAGAGGAACAGCACCGGATATGACAGTGCTTGAAAATCTCGCTTTAGCCTATGGTAGAGGAAGAAGCAGATCTTTATTCCGTTGGTCTATAAGACCACAAGATAAAGACTATTATGTCAATGAACTTAAATCATTAGGCTTAGGTTTAGAAAACAAAATGCATCAAAAAGTTGGCCTTCTTTCTGGAGGACAACGTCAAGCCTTAACTCTATTAATGGCGACGATGTCTCAAAAGCCAAGTCATAGAAAAATCTTAAAAGAATATGTGATGTTTTCTATGGGGGATAAAGAGGCTGCTAAAAAAGAAGTGAATGAAGTATATATAACCTCTAAAAAAGAATACCAAAACAAAAAGAAGACACTTCTTAAAGATAAATCGCTTCCTAATGATGAAAAAAGAAGACTTATAAAGGAAGCATATAAGGAATTTGATGATAAAGTCAGAAAGTATGATTTAACTAATCCTGTCCTC
>CAMOSZ010000122.1:0-9799 GCA_946625285.1 uncultured Caryophanales bacterium
GCAGGTTACCTACGTGTTACTCACCCGTTCGCCACTAGGGTGCAAGCACCCTCGTTCGACTTGCATGTATTAGGCACGCCGCCAGCGTTCATCCTGAGCCAGGATCAAACTCTCAATGTTTGTATTCTAGTTCAAAATTATTATCTGGTTTTGTAAATTAAAAAATTGACGTTTGTTGTTTGTACATCTGTTTAGTTTTCAAAGATCAGCTTCGTGCTTATATTACTTTGTAATAAGTTGTATCTCTCAACTGCACGCTTTGATATGATACCACTTTGTATAATTTTCAGTCAATGACTTTTTTAAATTTTTTTTATTTTTTTTCAAAGTATGCATTTTTATATGATTGTATCTAGTAAAAATACTATTTTTATTCTTATTTTTATTTAGAAAATGATCAAATTTATATTTTTAATATATCTTTTTTATCAAAAAAGTGCCCTTTTCTTTTATATATATTAGCGTGCATACACATATACACACGCACGCATATAAGGAAAACGCCGAATGAATCGACGTTATTCTTTTATTTTAGTTGTCTATTATTTACGTTTTGCAAAGATAATCGCGAGGTAATATAAGATTCTAATAAATAATCTAATAAAATCTAAATAAATTATGAACGCACAATAGTACGAGATATTCTTATCTTCTGCACCACTAGCGACAATCTTTTTCACGTTCCAAATGTCAAACATTGTGATGAACATGATCGCGGCAAAAATCGCAAATGAGACAATCCAATAGATCATTTCTGATTGTAAGAAGAAATTAGTTAACGCTAATATTCCACTTCCAAGAAGTAATCCAAGGGCTAACATCCCTAAAGGAGCAAAATTACCTTTAGAAACTAAAGCGATAAGGCCCATTAATAGGAATACACCTGATGTGATTCCGAAGGCCATGCCGATAAGGGTCCAATTGTCTACGAAAATAACCACAAATGACAACACTCCACCCATAACTATTGAATAAATAATGGATGGGATAAGGACTGACCTTTTGCCTCTAATGACAACAAAGTTGATAATAAGTCCTAATATCAATAGCACAACAATCGCTGCAATCATTGCGTATAAGTAAGGCATGAGAACTTCGTCTCCTGTTCCTCCAGCCGCAACTGATTGTTGGTAGAAGTGATTAATGAGATAGGAAACACCAAATGCCATGACAGCAGTAATCGCTAAGTACATGAACATGTAGAGGAAGACCTTAGCAAAACTAAGGGCGTCACTAGCTACTTTTGGTGTTGCACCATTAAGAACTGATTTTTTATTAGCTGTTCCATCAGGGTTAAAGTAGTCACGGTCTTCTTCAAAACCTGGCATAAAATTCCCTTTCTAGAAAGATTAAAGAATGTTCTTTAATAATTCTTCGTATGAGTCAATCTTGAGTGAGGCACCACCAACAAGGGCACCATCAACATCTGGACAAGAGAGATATTCTTTGACGTTGACTGGTTTAACAGATCCGCCATAGAGTACTCTAATTTCATCAGCAACATCACCTAAAAGTTCTCTAAGGACATCACGGACGAATTTACAAATGTCTTGAGCGATTTCACTAGATGCATTCTTACCTGTACCAATGGACCAAACTGGTTCATATGCAACAACTAAGTTCTTGCATTCTTCAGCAGTAAATCCTGCTAAGCCTTCTCTAACTTGGCGACCAACCACTTCTTTAGTTTGTCCTGCTTCAAATTCAGCAAGGGTTTCACCAACACAGTAGATTGGAACCATATTGTTAGCAAATAAGGCTTTCATCTTATCATGACATTTTTGGTTTGTTTCATTATCGTATGCTCTTCTTTCAGAGTGACCAATAATAACCCAATCGATACCAAATTCTTGTAACATTGGGATGGACACTTCACCAGTGAAAGCTCCACTTGGGTTGAAGTGAACGTTTTGAGCAGCAACAATCATATCTTTGCTTGCAGCTTCTTTGGTTGCTGCTAAAGAAAGATAAGTTGGGGCAACTCCTAAATCGATATTGTTTTTCTTTGCGAGTTCCGCAAGTGGCTTACTGGCTAAAGCAAACTCTCTAGCTTCGCTAGCGAGCTTGTTCATTTTCCAGTTGCCCATTAATAATTTTCTTCTCATGGTTATTTAATAACATCAATTCCTGGAAGATGACCGTCATTTTCGATCATTTCAAGGGATGCTCCTCCACCAGTAGAGACGTGTGAGAACTTCTCTTTGAATCCGAGTTTCTTTGCAGCGGAAGCACTATCGCCACCACCGATTACTGTAAATGCATCTTTGAGTTCAGCACATGCTTTACAAACTGCGACTGTACCATCAGTGAATTCATCTTTTTCAAAGACACCCATTGGTCCATTCCAGAAAACCGTCTTTGCTTTTGCGATTTCTGCAGCATAGATTTTTGCGGTCTTTGGACCAATATCCATACCTTGGAATCCTTCTGGGATATCACCTTCGACAATTCTAATGTCGGTTGGATTATCGAAATCATTAGCAATCTTGCTATCAACTGGTAAAAGAATCTTGCCAGTATCATACATTCTCTTTGCGTATTCAACTTGGTCTGCTTCAAATGGTGAGTTACCAACTTTCTTACCTAAAGCAACAGCAAATGTATATGCCATAGCGCCACCGATAATGACTTTGTCACATTTCTTTAATAAAGAATCGATGACTTTGATTTTATCAGAAACTTTAAATCCACCTAAAATAGCGACATATGGGTGAGCATTTGCTGGAACATTAACAACTCTATCTAAGGAAACGACTTCTTTTTCAACGAGGTAACCGATAGCGACTTGTTTGCCTTCAGCCTTTAAGATTTCTGGAATTCCGTATGTGGAAGCATGGGCTCTATGAGCACTACCAAATGCATCCATAACGAAGGCATCTCCAAGAGCAGCCCATTCTTTTGAAAGTTCTGGGTCATTCTTTTCTTCGCCTTTTTCATAACGTGTATTTTGCATTAATAAGACTTCGCCATCTTTTAAAGCGTTAACAGCGTTAGCGAGTTCTGCACCTCTAGTTGCTGGGCAGAATTTAACTTCGACACCGAGTAATTCGCCTAAACGAACTGCGACTGGAGCCATGTTGTTCTTTTTCTTTTGCTCTTCAACAACTTCTGGAGCTTCTTTGTGTTTGACTTTCCCTAAGTGTGACATAAGGACAAGTCTAGCGCCTTTAGCCATTAATTCTTTAATGGTTGGTAAAGCAGCGACGATTCTATTGTCATCAGAGATAACTCCACCTTTTTGAGGAACGTTGAAGTCAACTCTAACAATGACGCGTTTACCTTTGAGGTCTTTCATGTCTTTAACTAATAACATTGTTTTTCTCCTTTTATAAATGTAAAGCGCCCAAATTATGGGCGCTATTTAGTAATTTAACTTATATTGCCCGAATACTTATTTTAATTCTGCAAAGTATTTAATGGTACGGACCATTTGGGAAGTATAAGAGTTTTCGTTGTCATACCAAGAAACAACTTGGACTTGGAATAATCCATCAGAGATCTTTGTGACCATTGTTTGTGTAGCATCGAATAAAGAACCAAATTTCATACCGACGACATCGGAAGAAACTAATTGTTCTTCAGTGTAACCGAAGGAAGCACTTGCTTGAGCTTTCATAGCAGCGTTGATTGCTTCTTTTGTGACATTTTCACCTTTGACAACTGCAACTAAAATAGTTGTGGAACCAGTTGGGACTGGAACACGTTGTGCACTACCGATGAGTTTGCCATTTAATTCTGGGATAACTAAGCCGATTGCTTTAGCAGCACCTGTGCTATTTGGAACGATGTTTGCGGCACCAGCACGGGCTCTTCTTAAATCGCCTTTTCTGTGTGGTCCATCAAGAATCATTTGATCACCAGTGTAAGCGTGAACGGTGGTCATGATACCGGATTGAATTGGGAAAGCATCGTTAAGAGCTTTGGCCATTGGTGCCAAGCAGTTTGTTGTACAGCTAGCGGCAGAGATAATTGTATCGTCTGCTTTTAAGGTCTTTTCATTAACTGAATAGACGATAGTTGGTAAATCGTTTCCTGCTGGAGCGGAAATAACAACTTTCTTTGCACCTGCGTCAATGTGTGCTTGTGATTTTGCCTTAGAGACATAGAAACCTGTACATTCTAAGACGACGTCAACACCGAGTTTGCCCCATGGTAATTTTTCTGCTTTTGGTTCAGCATAGATGGTGATTTCTTTTCCATCAACTGTGATAGAACCTGGAACTAAGACTGCTTTGGTTTCTTCGTCAACGACTGGTTCTTTTGAGGAAACAGTGTGTAAGTTTTCTCCGAATACTCCGCAATAGCCACCTTGAGCGGTGTCATATTTTAATAAATTAGCCAACATCTTTGGAGAAGTTAAATCGTTAATAGCGACGATTTCGTATCCTTCTGCGCCAAACATTTGTCTAAATGCTAAACGGCCAATACGACCGAATCCATTAATTGCAACTTTTACTGACATTATATAAATGCCTCCTTTATTTCACTGCGTTATATAGTTTACACTATATGAAAAAATAGTTTCAACAAAAATGTATCAATTTCTTATCAAACAAAGAAAAATTTTATATTTTTCAGTTGTGTTCTTTAATATCTATGACGATATTTGAAAGAAGTTCTTCAATGATATTTCTCGTTCTATTCTCAAGATTTTGATAATCAACTTCTAAATTCTTTCTAGAATTTTGTAATACTAGCAAAAATTTGTCAGAAAGTAGTTCATCAAACTCTTTTATTTCTTTATATAAATAGTGTCCGTAATCCATATAGTTTGGATTCTTATTTTCAAGCAAAGAGTAAAAGTGGTTAGATAATTCTAACACTTTATAATAGTCCTCTTGATAGCAGTGACGACCGTTATACATTCTTCATCGTAATTTCGTATTTGCCACACGCTCTGGTTGCTTTAATCACCAAGACATATTTTTGCCCTTTGGTTAATCGGTATTCATATTTTCCAGCTTCAGGATTAACTAGCTCCTGTTTTTCTCCTGTCTCTTTATTTGAGAGAGTGAAGCAAATATCACCTTTGTCGTTAGCGACTTGGATATATAAAATACGATCGTTTTTCTTGTTCGCGTTTGCGAAAACATATCGATAGCAAGTTAAATAACGATAGATACGATTATGGATGAGGCGTTCCCCCTCAGCTCTTTTACTAAACATGTTTATATTATATAAAAAAGGCTTGACTCAGTCAAACCTTCTTCCTTTTCCTAGATATTAATATAATCCTTTTTTATATATTCCCTTTTCAACGAGTTCGTTTAGGGCTTTTACAACGCCTGGTTTATCTTCTTTATAAGTAACTCCAAACCAAACGCTGCTTGTCTTTAATAATTTTAATGTTGCCTTACCTTCGTGGACGAGTTCATCAACCACTGTTGGGATAAGGAATTCACTCTTAGGAACATTGATATTGTCTTTTAACCAAATTGGGAACTTTCTAGATAAGTGATCAATTAAGTCTTTGTTAAAGGCAAATAAGTTCATACTCACTAAATCATCTTCTTTAACTTCAAATGCTTCACTACCATCTAATGGAGTAGCAATAATCTTATCTCCCTTTCTTTCAATAGAAGATTCAACAAGTTTAGTTAAATATCCATCTTTTTGGAAAGCAACACCACGTTTAACTGCTCCATTTTCGGTCATAGTATTAGCAACCTTAAAAGCGACGTTAGCGTATTTACCAACACTACCTTTAGGTAAAGAAGCTAAATATTTATAAGCGACGTCATAAGTATCTTTTCCATAGAAGTCATCACCATTAATGATGATAAAATCATCTTTAATTAAATTTCTAGCAGCGTAGATTGCATGCGCTGTTCCCCATGGCTTTTCTCTTCCTTCTGGAACAGTAAAACCTTCTGGTAAATCATCTAATTGTTGGAAAGCGTATTCAACTTTGATAATCTTTTCAACTCTCTTACCAATTGAATCTCTAAAAGCTTCATAGAATTCTTTTTTAATAATGAAGACCACGCTATCAAAGCCTGCTCTTTTTGCGTCATAGACTGAATAATCAAGTAAGAAGTTACCTGCTTCGTCCATTTTTTCCATTTGTTTGAGTCCACCGAAACGGCTACCCATACCTGCTGCTAAAATTACTAGTTGCATGTTTTTATTCCTCGCACTTCATATAGTATATCTCAATCTTCAAAAGATTGTATCCCTTTAAATAAAGTTGATAAAGTAACTCCTAGACTAGTCGCGATTTTTTCTAGAACGACAATTGTTGGATTTCTTTCTCCTCTTTCTAAATCAGATAAGTAGTTTTTATTTACCCCACTATCGAGAGCTAAATCTTCTTGAGATAGTCCTTTTTGTTTTCTTAAATAACGGATACGCATTCCTAACTGAGTGTTGATATTCATACTTTTATTCCTTTTAATTTAAGATATAACTCGTGAAGATCTCTAAAGAGATGATTTACATTACTTTTGGTAATTGTGTATCCAAATTCTTTTGATAACATATTTGCTAATTCACTCATCGACGCTGATTCGTTATCTAAACGTAAATAACAAAGCATTTCTTTTTTTGGATTATGGAAATTATGAATTCCTAAAACATCATCAATATATTTAATCTCTTCGATTTGTCTTAAGGATATCTCCATAGTCTTATTCAAGTTAGCGGTATCTAAATTCGTTAATCGATTCGCGTTATTAGAGAAATCGCGATACGCTCTTTGGTTTTCAAATTCCATACAGCAGTTTGTCGCCCCAATTACGATTAAGAAGTTCGATATTTGATCACTCTTTTTAAAATAGATAATATATCTATCTCGACGAGACGTAATTTTTGGTTCCATCTCAATCTTCTTATATTTCATAAAGAGTTTAGATAACCATTTCGCATAATTCTCGTTAACAATAGAAATCTCTAAATGATAATTACTAGTCTCTGGAGAATTAATTGATCCACTAGCAAGGAAAGCGCCTGCTAAATACCCACTGATAGTTTCATCATCGTAAACTATCTCTTTAGAAATCTTTCCTTCTAAATAACTGACAGAGAGTTCATCTAATAACTCTTCTGCATTTTCAATCTTTAATAGATAAGTAGTTTTTTTCTTGTTATTACTTTTCTTTTTGTAATCTAGTTCCATCGGAGTAGAAGGAAAATACTCCTTTAGGCTCTTATAGATAAATTTAATAATTTTAGCGTTTTCACTTTTTAAAATAACGGCAACTTCTTTATTTACAAACGAAATCACTCCGTTAATACGGATATAAGCACTTAATAAAGCAAGTAGCCTTTCTTTTGAAAGTTCTACTCCGCTTACGATTTCTTCTTTGACCGCAGTTGAAAAAGTGATTTGCTTTTCCATTACTAATCACTTTCTTTATTTAATTGTGGGCAATCTCTATGAATTGCTTGAGTACGATAATCTTTAGAAAAATATTCCGCTAAATAGTTAGCGACATATGTGGAACGGTGTTGGCCACCACTACAGGCAATACCAATCGTATAATTGCCTCTACCACTTTTGGCAATCTCTTTAAGGTGTCTAGTTAAATGTAGAGTTAAATTATCAATAACTTCTTTAGTGATTGGGAAAGAATTCATATAATCAATAACTTCTTTATCCGCCCCTGTCAAAGTCTTAAGCTCTTCAACCCAATATGGATTAGGAATTAATCTCACATCAAAGAAAGTATCAATTCCTTGAGGAATGCCATTTTTAATTCCAAAGGAAATAAAAGTAACTCCAGTAATCTTTTGCTCTTCAACATTTTCAATGAATTGATAGAGTTTCGCTCTAAATTGTTTCACCGTTAAAGAAGTAGTATCAACATAGAAATCAGCTTCATGGACAACAGATAAAATATCTTGAATATCTTGTTCAATAGCTTCAGTAGCAGATATTTTACTAGTAACACTACGAGGGTGAACTCTACGAGTTAATGCATATCTTTTTAATAATTCGTCTTTATCACAATTGACGATAATGATTCTAAAATTAGCGTCTTTTCTTTTTTTAATCGTCTCAATTGTGGCCTTTGCCTCAATCGCATGAGAGACAAAGCAAATATTTTTTATCTTATTTTCTTTTGATAATAAATTATCAATAACGACATTTACTGATTCAGATGGAATATTTTTAATGACAAAATAACCAAGTTCTTCAAAAACGTATTCCGCACTTGAAAGACCACATCCAGCAGGGCCAGTAATTACGATAAAGTTTTTCATTTTCCTAAATACTCCATAATTGATTTTGCCGCAACCATGCCATCATGTTCCGCTAAATAGATTTGACGGATATCACGTGGTAGGACATCTCCACCAGCGAAAGCTCCTGGGACTCTCGTCATCATTTGTTTATCAACAGGGATATTTCCCCATTCATTTTTTACATCGATATTAATAAAGGTTGTATTTGGGTTTTGACCAACAAGAGGGAAAACACCTTGAACAGCTAAAACTTGTTCTTCTAGAGTTTCTTTATTTTGAATCTTCACTCCACCGAGATGATCTCCTTCTTTAATGAATTCCACAGGAATATATGGAGTCATAATGGTAACATTATCTTTAGCACGTAATTCATCGACTAATTTATTAGAACCTCTAAATTCATTTCGACGGTGAATGACATATAAATGTTTAGCAAGTCCAGCAAGGTGAATTGCTTCTTTTAAAGCAGCATTACCTCCACCGATAACTAAAACATCTTGTCCTTTAAAGAAATGGCCATCACAAAGAGCACAATAACTTAATCCGTGTCCAAATAATTCATCTTCTAAAGGAAGACCGACTTTTCTTTCAACTGTTCCAGTAGCGATATAAACAGTCTTCGCATAATAAGTAGAACTTTTGCCAGTAAGAACAAAGGTATCTCCATCTTTAGTTAAGGAGGTAATCTCGTCTCCGATAAATTCCACTCCTTCTTTCATTAATCTTTCAAAGAAGATAACTGCTAAATCTGGTCCTTCAATCTCATGTTGTCCTGGGTAGTTATCAACTCGAGGTGCGATATTGATTTTTCCTCCAGGAGTAGACATTTCAATGATTGCCACTTCTACTCCAGCTTGATGCAACTTGATGGCAGCGCCTATTCCGCTAGGACCAGCGCCAATGATTAAACATTCATAGATCTTACTCATATAAAATGCCCTCCAAATCTAAATATGAACCAATTTTATATTTTGGAGCGATTTCTTTAGGGAGAACACGCGGTCCCCAAGACACTAAAGCGCAATCAACTCCAGAATTATTCGCGGTATCTAAATCACTTTTATTATCGCCAATATAAATTGTTTTTGCAGGTGTTCCATTAAAATATTCAATTGCTTTAAGAATGCCTTCTTTATCTGGCTTTCCTACTTTGACATCGTCAAAGCCAACAATAATTTCAAATATTCCAGTTAAATCAATACACTCTAAAGCATATTCAGATAAATGATGTAACTTATTAGTGACAACACCTAATTTAAAACCTTCTTGTTTGAGTTTAAGTAAAACTTCCTTACTGTGTGGGTAAGGGAAAGTATGTGATTTATATAATTTTCTCGACTCTTTAGCGAACTCTTGGAAGATAAATTCTCCATCTAAATGAGGGAATTCATTTCTTAAAGTATCTCTAATCGGTGGTCCAGAAAAATAATAGACTTTTTCTTTTGGGGTTCTAACTCCATCACGATATTTATCGTAAAGGATATTCATGGTCTCTAAAATCATCGGATCTGAATCAAGAACCGTTCCATCTAAATCGAAAAGAATAACTTCGTATTTTTTATTCTTCATTGGTTTTCTCTTTTCTAAATCCTTGAGCGATATAAATCGCTGAACA
>CAMOSZ010000123.1:0-17257 GCA_946625285.1 uncultured Caryophanales bacterium
CTATCTTTAAAGCATTCTTAAACACCAATGAAACATTATTCACTTTGATGCTTAATTACATCGCTACAATTTCATGTGCTTTAGCCATTTCCGCTTGGATTAAAAATGGTTCTCAAACTTTTGGAATGTTATCTCAAGGTACTTTCCCAAAGATTTTGGGCAGTAGTGGAACAATCGTTATCGCTTTTGCAGTTATTACTTTTGTCATCATGTTCTTATATGTCACCAAGAGCAAACATGGTTACGAAGTGTCGGTTGTTGGTGAATCAATTAACACCGCTAGATACATCGGTATCAATGTTAAAAGAGTCATCATCAGAACGATGATTTTAAGTGGAGTTATATGTGGTTTATTGGGTTTCTTGCTTGTTTGTAGCGTTCACAGATCCTTTAGCGACTCTCTTGTTGGAGGCAAAGGATTCACTGGTGTATTAATTGCGTGGCTTGGTCATTTTGATCCAATAGAAGCAGCATTTTATGCATTCTTATCAGCGGTATTTGAAAGAGGCACAACGACAGTTGCTTCAGCGATTAATGTTGCCTCCGCTCAATTTTCTGCAATATGTACTGGAATGTTTTTCTTTATCATCATTGCTTGTGAGTTTTTCTCAAGATATAAAATCAAAATTCATCATCACACTAAAGTGGAGGTAGAAAATAATGACTCATGTAATTAGCTTTTTAGCTTCAGCGATTAAATTTTCTACCGTTTTCCTTTTTGGAGCGACTGGAGAAATCATTAATCAAAAGTCTGGCCACTTAAATATGGGTACTCCTGGAATTATGTATCTAGGTGCTTTAGGAGGCATTCTTGGAGAAAGGATCTATATCGCCTCTATTGCTAGCGATGCTCCCCTTAACCCATTCATGATTGTTTTTATGCCAATAATCTTCTCCATGATCTTTGGAGCGATTGGCGGAGTTATATTTTCATTCTTTACCGTGACATTGCATTGCAATCAAAACGTTACTGGTTTAACTTTAACCACCTTTGGTGTTGGTTTATCTTGCCTATTCATTGGAATGATGGATACATCAAGAATGGCGGAAGCTGGTTTAGCGTTACAGCACGCTTTTTCATGGTATTCAAACCTTGGGTGGTTTGGAGAAATATTCTTATCTCAATCTTGGTTCACATATCTAGGAATTGTGATTGCGGTAGTAGCTGCAATTGTCATTAACAAAACTAGAGTTGGACTTAATCTTAGAGCAGTTGGAGAAAATGCTTCAGCCGCTGACGGAGCAGGAATTAATGTTAATCGCTACCGCTATATAGCCACGATTATTGGCAGCTCAATAACCGGCATTGGTGGAGCATTCTATGAACTTGATAACGTTAAAGGAATGTTCAATGTCGCTGATGGAATTGATGCTTTTGGTTGGTTAGCATTATGCATTGTTATCTTCTCCTTATGGAAACCACTTATCGCAATAGGGGCGTCTTTCCTATTTGCGTGTTTATCTATTTCGCCAACCTTCTTAGCTCCATATTTAGGTGGAGCACCTTATCTCACTTATGTGCTCAAAATGGCTCCGTATGTGGCCACGTTAATAGTCTTGGTTATTGTTTCAATTCTGAACAATAAAAAGAATCAGCCACCAGCCAATTTGGGCGTCTCCTATTTCCGAGAAGATAGGTGATGTAATTTATCTCACTAGTATCAAAAACTGGCTTTTTGTTAGTAATTTTTGTTATTTTTTGACGATTTTTGGCAATAAAAAATTTTCTTAAAATAATTGTTGTCTAGTATCGCTAAGTTTGATAAATTAGTTGTAAGTCAGGGGCAAAAACATGATATCGTTGCATTTAAAAAAGTTACAGTTCATCCCATTCTGGAAGAGAACTGCCCCTTCCAAAAGCGACCTTATCCCTTGTTCCCTAGAAATTACCCGTCCTTAGTGTCGGGTATTTTTTTATGTTTGGAGGTCGAACTTATGTCAAAGACAAATATTGTCTACAACGTTGAAGACAAGCCAAGTTGGGGTAAAACAATTGTATTCGCTTTACAACAACTCCTTGCCATCTTAGCCGCGACGATCGCGGTTCCAGCAATCATCGGTCACGGGATGAGTGCTTCAGCAGCTTTATTCGGTGCTGGTATTGGTACGCTGGTCTACTTAATCTTTACCAAATTCAAGAGTCCTGTTTTCTTAGGAAGCTCATTCGCATTCATTGGTTCAATGCTTGCTGCTTTCTCTGGTGCAGTTAGCGCTGCTGCAGGATATATTGGATTAATTGTTGGAGCAGGATGCGCTGGACTTGTTTATGTCATCATTGCTTTAATCGTTAAATTTGTTGGAACAAACTGGATTAGCAAATTAATGCCAGCAATTGTTATTGGTCCAACAGTGGCGATTATTGGATTATCTTTAGCAGGTAATGCAGTTGGTGATTTACTTTCTGGATCATTCCAACACGCTGTTACAACTGAAGTCAGTGGATTTGTTGAATCATTAGATAATCTCACTCTTCTTGGTACAGCCACACCAGTTGATGGTGGATTCTACGCTACTTATGAAGTCACTGAAAGTGTCGTAAGCACAAATACTTGGGTTGCTTTCACTTGTGGCTTAGTTACTTTATTTACGACAATTGCCTTCTCCGTTTACGGAAAGAAAATGATTAAAATGATTCCATTTATCTTCGGTATCTTAGCAGGCTACGCAGTTGCTGCTATCTTCACTGGTATTGGATATCTTGCTTCTAACGACGCACTTAAAGTTATCGACTTCACAAAGTTTGTTAATATGGAATGGTTACCAAAATTCACATTTGTTGAAGCATTTAACGGATTTAAAGACTTTGCGGGTCCTGGTGATTTCTTCTCATACTTTGGAACAATCGTCGTTGCTTATGTTCCAGTAGCATTCGTTGTCTTTGCAGAACATATTGCAGACCACAGAAACTTAGGTTCTATCATCGATAGAGACTTATTAAAAGATCCAGGTTTACATAGAACATTACTCGGTGATGGAGTTGGTTCATTTGCTGGAGCATTCTTTGGCGGATGTCCAAATACCACCTATGGTGAATCAGTTGGAACAGTTGCGATTAGTGGAAACGCTTCTATTAGAACAATCTTTGTTACCGCTGTTATGGCGCTTGTGTTAGCCTTTGTTGCTCCTTTCTCTACATTCTTATCAACAATCCCATCCTGTGTTATGGGTGGTGTCTGTATTGCCTTATACGGATTCATCGCTGTCTCAGGATTAAAGATGATTCAAAACGTTGACCTTGGAGACAACAAAAACTTATTTGTTGTATCTGTTATCTTGATTGCTGGAATTGGTGGTTTACAATTAACTATAGGAAAGGTCACTCTTACTTCAGTAGCGTGTGCCTTAATCCTCGGCATTCTCGTCAACACCATTGTTCACATCAAAAAAGATAAAAAAGCGATTGAGAACACTCAAGAGCAGAAAGAAGAATAGTTATGAAGATTGATGTCAGTCAATACAAAAATGTAGTAGTCTTAGACCACCCATTACTCAAACATAAAATTACTCAATTAAGAGATAAAAACACTGGTACTAACCAATTTAAATTGTTGGTTAAAGAAGTGGCAATCTTAGAAGGATATGAAGCATTAAGACATATCCAAACTCATGATGTTGAGATTGAAACTCCAATTGAAAAAACAAGTCAACCAGTCGTTAATCGTAAATCATTATGCTTTGTTCCTATTCTTAGAGCAGGATTAGGAATGGCAGATGGAATGCTTGAACTTGTTCCAGGTGCAACTTGTGGACATATCGGTTTATATCGTGACGAAGTCACTAAAGAACCAGTTGAATATTACTGCAAATTACCTGCAGACATTGATACATACGATGTTTACTTAATCGATCCAATGCTCGCTACCGGGGGTAGCGCAATTGATGCGGTTAAGATGCTTAAAAAGCATGGCGCAAAGAAAATTACCTTTATTTGCATCATTGCCGCTCCAGAAGGAGTTAAAGCTTTCTCAGAAAAATACCCAGATATTCCTTTATATGTAGGCGCGCTCGATAGAGAATTAAATGAGAACGCGTATATATGCCCAGGCCTAGGCGATTGTGGCGATAGAGTGTTTGGAACAGTGAAAGGGGCTAAATAATATTATGCTCGATAGATTAAAGATAGTTTCATTAACTGCTAACACCGATATGGCAATTGAAATTGCTAAAACTCTCGGTGTAGAGGTTCTCCCAACAGAGCTTACTCATTTTGCAGATGGAGAAATCTTATTTACTGGAAAGAAATCATTTAGAGGAGATAATGTCTACATTATCCAATCTACATGTGCTCCTGTTACTGAAAGATTAATGGAATTATTAATCTGCATTGATGCTTGTAAAAGAGCAAGCGCAAAAACAATTACATGTGTTATTCCTTATTTCGGTTACGCTAGACAAGATCGTAAAGCAAAACCACGTCAACCAATTACTGCTAAACTTGTAGCGGATATGTTAACTGCTGCAGGAGCGGATAGAATTGTCTCAACTGATTTACACGCTTCTCAAATTACTGGCTTCTTCAATATTCCAGTTGATGATGTTTCCCCAATGGTGCTTTTCTACCGTTATTTCAAAGATTTGAAAATCAAAGATGACATTATTTGTGTCTCTCCAGACCATGGTGGACTTGTTAGAACTAGTAGATTAGCGGAGAAATTAAACGCTCCATTAGCGATTATTGATAAACGTCGTCCAAAACCAAACAAAGCAGAGATTCTTTCCATTGTTGGTGATGTCAAAGATAAAGTCTGTATCATCGTTGATGATATCGTAGACACTGCTGGAACATTATTAATTGCTGTTGATAAATTAATGGAACTTGGTGCTAAAAGAGTCTATGCAGCGGTAACTCATGGAGTTTTATCCTTAGACGCAGTTGATAGAATTAATCAATCTCAACTTTACAAGTTGGTGATTACTGATTCTATTCCATTAACAGAATCAAAGAAGTCTGACAAAATTGATGTCATCTCCTTAGTTCCATTATTCTCTAGAATTATCACCTCATTAGAAGAAGGCAAATCACTTTCCGATACTCATAAAGAGTTCGTAGATGATATGATGAAAGCAAAATAAGGATAAACTTATGAAAAGGATTATACTAAGCGAACAAGAAATCGAAAAAATCTGTGAGAGAATCGCTCATGAGATTGATGAGAAAATCGCCAAAGAAGACAAAATACCTTTATTAGTGGGAGTTATGAAAGGGGCCATGAATTTTATGGTGACCTTAATGAAATACATTAAAAGCCCAATTTACACTGACTACATTCGTATCTCTTCATATTATGGAACAACAAGAACTAATAACGTCAGATTAGTGAAAGATGTTTCCTTCGATTGTACTGATCGTGCAGTTATCATTGTCGAAGATATCGTCGATAGTGGTTATTCAATGAAGTTCTTAACTGAACATATCAAACTTAATGGTGCGAAGAAAATCTACGTTTGTGCGCTTATTGATAAAGCAGTAGCGCGTGAAGTTCCTGTCCCAGTTGATTTCGTTGGATACACGATGAACGAAAATAGGTTTGTCGCAGGTTTCGGACTCGATTATAACGAGTTAGAAAGAAACGTTCCTTATATCTATGAAGTTGATGAAGATAACCTTCATAAACTTGATGATATTTTAAAGAAAGATTCCGCAAAATAACGGCTTTCTTGCGTGTTAATACGCGTATATACCCTTATAAATTAATAAATAGGTACAGCTAAATGGTTGTACCTTTTTTATGTTAAGCAAGATTAGATTCCTTAATGCTTTATAAATAATTATAAGTCATGACATTCTAAATTGAGTGATTTTTGTTCTTTACAAAATCGATTTAATAATCTACAATATGAATATAGTAAAACGTTTTACTAAAACGAAAATTGATAAGATTTTTTGCTTTTTTGGAGGACTTATGAAATTAAGAAAGCTTATTCTTCCTGCGTTGTTAACGCTTGGCCTCGCTGGTGGGCTAGTCTTTTCTCATGAAATGACAAATAATCCAGAAGTTAGAGTATCCGCTATGGCAGATTACACTTGTGATCCTGAAATTGACGTTGGTATCAATATCAAATCAAACAGTAATTCTTCCACAACAGATTTCCCAATTGTGTCATTTTATGTGAATCAATTTGATTCAGTTGATGTTTCTGGTGGCGATTATTTGGCGTTTAGACTTAGATCAAATAATGCTGCTGGTTCTTATTTTGATGTCATTCCAAACGTTGCTGGAAATGCAAGTAGAGTTCCTATCAATCCTAAAGTCACTGGAATCAAATGTATTCCAGCTGGTCCAAGCGGAACAGCGTTTGACTATCAAGGAGCTAGACCACAAGATTTGCCATTAAATATGTGGGCTAACGCAGATATTTGGTTCTGTATTCCAAAAGCACAGTTTTCACGTATTTATTTTGGAAGTGGAATTGATTGGTCTAAAAATCTTGCTGCTGTATATTTCTTATTCTATGGAACAACAATTGATAAAATCGATTTTGATTTAGGTAATTTATATACTGCAAATATTGATGAAGGCGGTCATCTTGTTAAAGTGAATAGAATTCTTAACTGGGCTAACGCAAGCATGTCTACTGGAGTCCATGTTGATGCAAATGGTAATCAAGACACACTTACACTTACAGACAACTTTAGCAGCCTTAAACCAGCGGTTAAATTCATTCAATCACTTGAAACAGTTAATTCATGTTCAGTTACTCAACAACAATATGAGAATTTATCAACTGAATATAATAAATTAGATGCAGATTGCAAAGACTACTTACTTGATGCAATTATTGCTGACTACGCTGATGGCGATACTGGTCACGAAGGTGGCAAATATACTGGATGGACTGCACAAGCTAAATGGGAAGAAGTCTCTAAAGCAGCAGGACACCCATTAAATACAATCAGCCCTCTCTTCTTTGATGAGAATAAACAATCTGCAATTACATATATTTGTGTTGTAACAGGCGTTTTATCTCTTGTCGGAATGTTCTTCTTCATTAGAAGAAAAAAGTTAAATAAATAATAAGATAATGATTATAAAATAAAGGTGTTTGATAACACCTTTTCTTGTTTAATATGAATAAAAAACTAGTCTCTACATTATTAATTCCATTATTTGGACTAACAAGTCTAGCTTTAGTTATGCCTAAAGAAAAGACAATCGAAGCATCCGCTGATAGTGAAACTGCTACTTTAATGTTTGCTCATGGAACTGCTGGAGTGGATAAGTTTTATAATTACTGCCCAAGCATAATGGAAGAAAGTGATGGAACTAGACATATTTATTACTGCACTAATAAAGTCGCTGGCAACGTTACAGATTATATCGGATATAGAAAAGCCACATTAAATAACGGCGCTTATACCTATAGCAGTGAATCAATAGTTCTATCTCCAACTAGTGACACTTGGGATTCTAGACATACATGTGATCCAAGTGTCATTAAAGGAGTCTTTAGTTATAATAGCCATTCTTATTCATATTTAATGGCGTATTTAGGATGTGTCACTAGTGATAATAGTAATAACGAAATAGGTTTAGCGGTTAGTGATACTCCAATTGGACCATGGACTAAAGTTGATAGTCTTAATCCGTTTAAACATTTTACTCCATCAAGCGACTCAAACGATTGGGAATGGGGATATGGCCAGCCATCAATGGTCTCTATTGATAAAGCTGGGCAAGTACTATTCACCTATACATCTGGAGATGTTACTGGAACATATATCTACGCTGAAAAATGGAATTTTTCTAATTTGAATAATCCAGTTCAAACCGCTAATAAGAGTAAGCTCTATACAAATGGCTTAAGAAAACATGATGGCACTGTTGATAGTGTACTCAATAATGCTGATTTTGCTTATGACGAAGCTAGTGGAAGGATTTACGCAATTAGAGACAATCATCCTAGTGCTGAAATAAATCCCACTGTATCAAAGGAAGCACAAGTCATTTATATGGAACCACATTCTAGTGATAGAAGTGTCGGTGGTAACCTTTTTAAATACGGTACCTGGAAAATACTAAAGAATATCTCGATTAATGAAAGTGGATTAGAAAGAAATCATAACTGTGGTTTAGTTAGAGATGAATATGGACATTTAAATAATCCAACTGAATTAGAAGTGGTTATTACTGATGGAAAAGAAAATAGCAACTTCTGGATAGCATTATCAACGTATCGTTTATATTCTTACAAAGTAACTGTTAATTCTACTATTAACGATTATATGTTGGATGTCGGTGCCAATATCACTTATAACTACACTGAAGCGTTAGATATTCCTGCTTTTAGGATGATGCCTCAAAACCAAGACTTTTCTAGCGGTAACGCTATTTCAATAAGAATTAGAAATAACACAGGTATTGATACTCCACTTCGTATAAGTTTTAACTGCACAAGCGACTATCGTTATCGTGCATTTAGTAATGGAGACGAATCTAAGAAGTATTATTTATTATCCACTGATGGAACTATATCTGAATATCCATATAGAACTTGGGACGGAGATGTTTGGTTAAAACCAAACTTTGATGGTTACTTAGTTATGAAAAAAGATGATCAAGTAGCAGACACCAGTTATCCTAACCAAGGAACGTTTACTTGGAGTTCAATTTACGCTGTCTATTTTGCGTTAGAAACACATTATGATGCTTACGCAAATTATGACATTGGAGATATCTATACTTGTTCAATTAATCAGAACACAGTTAACTTTGTTAAACCATTATTACAATATGGATTAGTTACTAATGAGAATACTTCAACTAGTGTAGTGTTAGACTACTTAGGAGAAGGAAGAATTAATATTCATAGAAATAATATTTCCTTTATCGCTGCAGTTGAGCTAGTTGATTTAGTAGCAAACATCAATTCTTGTAATGTGTCTTCTTCTGATCGCACAACTATCACAAATAAAAAGAGTGTTATAGACAGAAACGGAGTGTTACTTAATTATTTCAATTCAGTCTACATCTATGATTACTCTAACGGAGATACATCTCATAGTGGAGGACTTACTAATAGGCTTTTAGCAAGTCAAAAATATAACTACATTCTAAATGGTCAATTAGCGAATCAATTATTCTCTAATCCAGCTAAGGATAGAAATAACATTTTAATAGTGGTTTTAGTTTCATTTACCACGATTTTAACAGTCTCATCTGCTCTATTTTTGAAGAGCAAAAAACATAAAAATAATTAAAAGAAATAAATAGTTTGCTTTACGCGAGTAATGTAATTACAATATAGTTAGTAAAACGATTTAGTAGGTATATAATTATGGCCAAACTTTTGCTTCGACATGTTTATAAGATTTACGATAATGGCACAAAAGCTGTCAACGATTTCAACTTGGAAATTGGAGACGAAGAATTTGTGGTTTTTGTCGGTCCTTCAGGATGTGGAAAATCCACAACTTTAAGAATGATTTCTGGATTAGAAGATATCACCGCTGGTGACTTCTATATCGACGGACAATTAGCGAACCAATTAGAACCAAAAGACCGTGATATGGCAATGGTGTTCCAAAACTATGCTTTATACCCACATATGTCAGTCTATGAGAATATGGCCTTTGGATTAAAAATCAGGCATATTCCTAAAGATGAAATTAATCGCCGTGTTCATGAAGCTGCTCAAATCCTTGATATTACTAATCAATTAACTAAAAAGCCAAAAGCGATGTCTGGTGGTCAACGTCAAAGAGTGGCTCTTGGTAGAGCAATCGTTAGAAAGCCTAAGGTTTTCTTACTTGATGAACCATTATCTAACTTAGACGCGAAACTTCGTTCCTCAATGAGAAGCGAAATTATTAAATTACATAACACATTAAAGACAACCTTTATTTATGTTACCCATGACCAAGTTGAAGCTATGACTATGGGCAGCAAGATTGTTGTTATGAAAGATGGAGTTATTCAACAAGTTGATTCTCCAATGAACTTATATGATTATCCAAGTAACGTTTTCGTTGCCGGATTTATTGGCACTCCTCAAATGAATTTCTTCCGTGCTTCCTTAAAGGAAGAGAGTAATGAAATTATCGATCTCACAGTTGGAGATAAAGTCATTAAATGTCCAAGAAACGTTCTTTCTAAATTAGATTTATTAAATGTTTATAAGAATAAAGAAGTTAAGGTTGGTATTAGACCAGAACATCTTTATATCTCTGAGACAAAAGATAATTGCTTAACCGCCACAATCAACATTGTTGAAGCATTAGGCAACGAATGTAACTTAATTGTTGAAACCAAAGAAGGCATTAGACTTGTTATGCGTGTTTTAAGAAATGACAAGCTCGCAGTTGGACAAGAAATCAATGTCGGATTTGACTTTAGCAAAGTTCATCTCTTTGATCTTGATACTGAAAAGACACTTTTACCACGTATCGCTACTGATTTTACTTATCGTGCAGTAGTAAAAGCAGGAAAACTCAATGTTTTAGGTCACGATGTTAAATTATGTGATTCCTTAAAAGAAGCATTAAAAGATCAAAAGAATGTATATGTAAGAGTGAATAGCAATTCATTCTCTACCGGAAACGAATTCTCCTTGCCAATTATCAATAAAGAAAAGATTGGTGAGTTATGGCTTAACGAATTAGAAATCAATAACGAGAAGCTATTTATCGTCACTAATGAATACTTCTATGGCGACAAATATGAATTCTCTTTAAAACAAGAAGAATTAGAAATTCTTGATAGTGAATTTAAGAAGATTGTTGAACCATTAAAAACTGAAAATATTGTTAATGGAAAACTTGTTCCAGAAAAGAGAACAATGTCTTTTATAAAGAACACGATGGTTTCTGAAGAAGAAATTCAAAGATTAACTGATGAGGCTACTCAAAAAGGAAATCCTGCACCTAAAGTAACATACCGTAAAGTTCGATTATTTGACTATGAATTATTAGGCCAATTATATGAACCAAACGCCGCTGATACGATTAAGGTTTATTCCCTATTGGGAAAGAAATTCCATTTGCATGATATCAAATTCTCTATTTCAGTTGATGATATTAAACTTGCTGATAGCGGAGTAAGTGGAACCGTAAATAAAGTATTAGATTATGGTGCAAATAAATATTACGTCATTGATGTTAATGGCGAAGAAGTCGTTATTAAAAATAACGATGCAACAATTAATGTCGGAGATAATGTCTACCTTGAATTAGATGCAAGTAAGATTGGTGTCTTTGATACGAATTTTGAGGTCAAGTTACTATGAAGCACGTTACTATTAAAGACATTGCAGAAGCTGCAAATGTATCAATTACCACTGTTAGCTTTGTATTAAATGGTAAAGTCGATAACATATCTCAAGAAACTATCGATACAGTTATGAAAGTCTGTAAGGATTTTCATTATGAAAAGAACTACTTTGCCTCTTCCTTAAAATCAAAAGTCACTAAGACTATTGGATTAATCTTGCCTGAGATTAGTGATGCTTATTATTCTTCTATCGCAGCGACAATGGACAAAGTATTAGAAGAAAGAGGATATACCTTATTAATCGCTAACTCAGAGAACTCTTTTGAAAGAGAACTTGGTTTATATAAGCATATGGAAGCACGTCAAGTTGACTACTTAATTATTCTTCCTGCTTCTGTTTCCTTGAAGAAAGAAAACCGCAACAAACTCAAAGAGGCTCTTGAAGAGATTTCGGTTAAATACGCAATTCTCGATAGAGAGACAAACTTCGGTAACCACATTGAAGTTGTTAACGATGACATGCTCGGTGGATCTTTAGCGACTGATTATTTAATTAAGAAGGGTCATAAACGTATTGCATGTATTACTGGACCAAAAGATGTTTCTTCTAGTGATAACAGATTAAAGGGATATATGGAATCTCTCAAAAAGAGTGGACTTCCTATCGATGAATCACTTATTTACGTTGGTGATTATAGATTCAATACCGCTAGAGAAATCGCGAAAAAAATCGTTCAAAGAAACGATGTTGATGCAGTCTTTGCTTTTAACGATGTAAGCGCATACGCCTTATATGACATTTACGCTGAAAACGATAAAAAGATTGGTAGAGACATTTCTATAGTCGGATTTGACGATAACTCATTCTCTAGTCTTATTTCTCCAGCGTTAACCACCGTTAGACAAGATATCAAAAAGATTTGTGAAACCGCTGTTGATGAATTATTAAAGAGCGATAGCAAGAATGGTGTTATTACCATTTCTCCAACATTAGTAGAAAGGAAGAGCGTTTGTGTTAAATAGGCTTACTTTAAAAAGCAAAGAGAGACAAGCTTATGAAGCTTCGTTAAACGAAATCCCTCTTTTTGCAAGAAGACATAAACAAAAGAAGTGGACATATAGTAACACTCAACTTTTACTAATGGCCTCTTTAGGCATTATCTTTATTGCAGTATTTGCTTATTTACCAATGTTTGGTCTAATCCTCGCCTTTAAGAGTGGTGATGGTTACTTAAACATCATGGACGCAATCTTTGATAGCGAATGGAATGGCTTTAATAACTTTACTGCCTTCTTCGAAGACCCTGACTTTAAAAATGTTATGGTCAATACATTAGGACTTAACTCCTTGCAATTATTAATTAACTTCCCAGCTCCTATCTTATTTGCAATTCTAATTAGTGAGCTTCCTTGGAAGAAGATTAGAAAAGTTATTCAAACCATTACATATTTCCCATATTTCTTATCCTGGATTACTTATGGCGGTATTGTCCTTACCCTCATTAATAGTGATGGTATTGTTAATACAATCTTGATGAACACTGGTATTGTTACTTCTCCAGTTGATTTTGGTGAAGCGGCGTGGTTCTGGCCAACTATCATCATCACATCCTTATTAAAAGGATTAGGATGGGGTTCAATTATTTATACTGCCGCGATTGCAGGTATTGATCCTCAATTATATGAAGCGGCAGCGATGGATGGTGCTAATAGATTCCATAGAATCTTTAAGATTACTATTCCAAGTATCGCACCAACAATCGTCTTATTCTTCATCCTTTCTGTTTCTGGAATTTTAAATAATGGTTTTGATCATATTTGGACATTCCAAAATCAAATTAACTTAGCTAGATCAGAAGTTCTCGACACCTTTATTTATAAATATGGTGCAGTGAACATGCTTTATTCATACACAACCGCAGTTGGTTTATTTAAATCAGTTGTGGCCATCATCTTATTAGGCGTTGGTAACTTTATTACTAAGAGAGTTACCGGAAGTGGAGTCATTTAATATGGTGCTACATCGTGTATATAAGAAAAAACAACTGATGATTGGCTCCACTGGTAGGAAGCAAAGAAAGAAAGTTTTTGACTGGATTAATGTCTCTTTCATGATTATCTTTGCAGCCTTATCCGTCTATCCGTTAATTTATGTTATCGCTGGTTCATTTAACGAAGGCGCTGACTATATTAAAGGTGGTATCTATTTATTCCCAAGAGTATTTTCTTTAGAAAACTATCAAGTTGTTTTAAATGATGATCGTTTGTGGAGCGCTTATTTAGTGACTATTGCTAGAACAATTTTAGGTACGATTACTGGGGTTTTATTCACTGCGATTGTGGCATTTGCAATGAGTAGAAAATCTTTAATTGGTAGAAGCTGGATTTATCGTTTCTTTGTCTTCACTATGTTCTTTGGTGGAGGACTTATTCCTTATTTCTGGGTCATCAACTTATTGGGGTTATTTGACTCATTCTTTGTCTATATCATTCCAGCGTTATTCTCTGTCTATAACATGCTAGTATTTGTTAATTTCTTCAAAACAATTCCAGAAGAGATTCATGAATCTGCGGTTATGGATGGCGCAAGTGAATTTAAAATCTTCTTTAGAATCATCCTTCCATTATCAGGGCCAGTTATTTCTACAATTGCTTTATGGATTGCAGTCGGACACTGGAACTCATTCTTCGATACGATGATTTACACAAGTAGTGATAATTTATGGACACTTCAGTATTACTTAATGAAAGTCATTAAGGAGGCATCAATGCCTGCTGCTGGAGTATCTTTACCAATAGAATTATTAGAAAAGATTGCCCCTGAAACTGTTTCTTTAGCGGCCATTATCATTTCTGTAATTCCAATCTTTATTCTTTACCCACTTATATTAAAAACACTCACAAAAGGTGTGATTGTTGGTTCATTAAAAGGCTAATAGAGGAGAAATGCCAATGAAAAAACAAAGATTAATTTTACTCTTAGCGTCAGTAGCTCTTGTTATTCCAGGATGTGGAAACAAAAGGAGTACCGCTTTAGTGTACCCAGATTATCCTTTAACCCCAGCAGAAAAAGATTCCTGGGAATATTTAAAAGATGAATCTGGAAAAGTTGAACCATGGGATGTTGAATGGTACGTTAACGATTCGACTTTTGCATGGAACTCTTACGGAAGTGATAGAGTTAGCCAAATAATTAAAGAAAAGATTGGCGTGAATATCAAATTTACTGTCCCTGTCACTGATGATGGGCAAAAACTTGCAACAATGATTTCTGGAAATAAACTACCAGATCTTATCTCTGTTCAATGCTGGTATAACCAATGTTCACAATTAGCGGCTCAAGGATATTTATATCCTTTAGATGGATTAATTGAAAGATGGGCACCTTCATTTGCTACTAGAGAACAAGAAGATATTTGGAATTATTTTAAAGAAGGAGATGGCTACACCTATGGTGTTCCTAATTTTGCCTATTCTTCTAAATATGTAAATGACACTGATAAGATGGAACCAAATGGTTGCTTAATGGTTAGAGAAGATTGGTACGCTGAAGCAGTTAAAGCTGGCTACCCAATGACTAGCCCAACAAGTTTCATCAATGGATGTAAATACATTATGGAACAACATCCAGACGCTATTCCATTCCAATTAGGTGCATTTACTAACGAAGGTAACTCTTCAATCGATTGGTTAGCACAATATTTCTGCGCTGCATTTGAAGATAAAAACGGTAACTATCAAGATGTCCGTTTAACAGAAAGATATCAAGAAATGTTGGGTTTCTTACATGATTGCGCTTCTGAAGGCATCATTAAATCCGCCAACTTCTCAGATAAAGCTGAAAACATTAGAATCAAGATTTCTCGTGGTAATGTCTTTGTTAGTGCAGTTACTCCACAAGACTACCAAATGGCGTTTTTAAGCTTATATCGTGATGGAATTAAATATGTTCCTCTCGTGCTTAGAAATAGCGATGGTGAAGCACCTATCTTACAAGACATTTCTGGCAATGGTTATTTATTAACCATGGTTACAAGAAACTGCAAAAGACCAGACAAAGTTATTAAGTTATTAGATTTCTTATATTCCGAAGAAGGACAAAGACTTGTTGCTTTCGGAGTAGAAAATGAAAGTTATAAATGGAACGACGAACACACTCAAATCGAGTGGACAGATCGTTATGTTTCTGGAGTTAATGGTGACCCAGATGATCAAGCTTGGATCAACTCACTTGGTTTATACCAAATGACTTTATTAATGAACCTTGCTTACATCAATAAATACAAACCATTGAATGGTAGACGTGACAGTGATATTTATATCGATAATATGAAACGTCCAATGACTCCATATTCATATAACTTCAAGCCAACATTCTTAAAACATGACACAAGTAATAAGAATTATTTCAGCATTTCCACTAAATATAACAAAATCAAAACTAAATGGGGTGAAGCACTTGTTGAAATCATTCGTGCTTCTAATTGGAAGAGTGAATATGACTCACGTGTAAATTACGCAAAAAGACAAGGTCTTGACGAAGTCAATGCATTCTACGCAACTTCATATCAAAACACTAAAGCATTACTAGGTGTTTCATGGGGTTATCCAGCAAATAAACCAGGATATGTTGAACCTAATACTGTTAGAGGTATGGGTGCTGATAACGGTGATTTCTCATATTGGAGGAGTACAACCCATCATGACGAATTTGACCAATAAAAGAAAAATTATCTTAGACACCGATATTGGTGATGATATTGACGATTCATTTGCGTTACTCACAATGCTTGAATCACACGCCTTTGATGTTTTAGGTGTGACTACCGTCTTTAGAAACGCTAAAAAACGCGCCTTAATGGCTAAGCAATTAATTAGAACTCTTGGATATGATGTAGAAGTCTATCCAGGATGTAACGACCCTCTAATTAGCCAAATTAAGGATTTAGTGCCTCAAGAGATTAGAAATAAAGAAACTGTAGATGAAGAAGGTTTATATTTAATTCCTCAATGGGAAGAGAGTATGAGAAAAGAAACTATTAGTGATATTCACGCGGTAGACTTCATCATTAATCAAGTTCATAAATATCCTCATGAAGTGACTATTGTCTTAGTTGGTCCTTACACCAATATGGCAGTCGCGATGAGAAAAGACCCAACCATTATTCCTTTGATTAAAGAAATTAGAATTATGGGCGGCGGATATGGTTTAGATTGGGCGGAATGGAATGCTTTCTGTGATCCTGAAGCAGCGTATATTGTTTTCCATTCAGGCACACCTCTATATATGGTGGGATTTAATGTCACTTGCCAAACTGGATTATCAGATGAGATGATTCAAAAACTTAAAAATAGTGATTCATCTGCCATTAAGTTAGTTTATAAAGCGATGCAAAAATGGTTTAAGCATTATGAATTCACAGTCCCAGTGATGCATGACCCACTTACTATTGCCTCATTATTAGATGAATCAATTCTCGTCTTTGAAGAAAAGAAAATGGAAATTGATTTAAAGAATACACGCGGTAAGACCATTGTTGATGAAAATAGCGGAGTTCTTACACATGTAGCAACGTCAGTTAATAAAGAAAAATTCTTTGAAATATTTAATAAAACACTCAAGGTTTAGGATTGGAGGTAAATATGAACAAATATGTTGCTAAGACACCTTTAACATTAGCGCTTGCCGCTCTTGTTGTTGGAGGTGGATTATTAGTTCATCAAAATGCAAAACCTTATGAAAGAGTAAGAGCTCTTCCTCAAGAAGGGGATTTATATGGAGCAGCAAGAGTTAACTTTAAGAAATCTTCTGAAGTAGACTCTTTAGCGACTATCCACGTTGTTCCAGGTGGCCAAGGCGGAGTTAGTTTTGCTGGAACAGGACTTTACTTGCGTATGAAAAACTACACAGGTATTAACACCTATATCAACACAAAACTCAAAGCCACTAATGGAGCAATGATTGGTCCTAAGCAAGGAGTTCAACATACTTACTATAACGCTTCAGGTACAGAAGTCACTTATAGTGATTTTACCTTAAGAGATTATAA
>CAMOSZ010000124.1:0-4431 GCA_946625285.1 uncultured Caryophanales bacterium
ACAAGCTGTACTCAATCCTTCTGTTCCGCAACCGACACAGCGCGTATCATGTATGCCTATGAACCAGGTATCACACGTTATAGCGCAGGTGGAAGTGACACGCTCTCGGTTACTGATGCTGACAGCCGTACTTACTCCATTCAAAATCTCAATGTCGAAGTTGCGACTTTTGATACCGGAACAGATAGTTTTAAATTTGGTGCCGATGATGATGGATATGCATCCAATCTCAACTCGATCATTTCTGCTGCTAAAAATTCCGGATATATTATCCCAACCGCAGCCACTACTGATTACTTCAGAGTGTTTGATCAATTAGTTCTTGAAAGCATTTTAAAAGAAGCGCTCGTTAAAAATGGCGGTAGTATTACAGTTAACTGTAATAATCCTGATGAATTCGCATCATTTAAAGATGACATAGCTAGATATAGCTATAAAAAATTCGTCAAAGCTGATGGAGCACCTCTTTGGGAAGTTTTTGATGAATATGATGCTAAAGTTAGAGCTACACCATCAATTAACATTGATGCTGCTCCAAGCACCGACTTCCTTGCTGTTTACAAACAAAGAATTAATACTTACGCCAATACATATCGTACATGTTTAACCACAGTTGAAGGTAAATATGGATCTTATGGTTCAGCTTCTGATGGAGTTTACATTGGTGCTAAGGATTGGGGTTATGCCTGGTCTAAAGGCTTCTTTGAAGGATTGCTAGTTTTCCCAATCGGTTGGTTAATTGACCAAATCGTTGGTGGATTTAGAGGAGCTGGTTTATCCGCTGGAGGAGCTGCTTTATTAGGTATCATTTTTGTAACTATGATCATTAGATCGCTTATGCTACTTGCCACATTCAAATCAACTGCAGGCAATGCTAAGATGACCGAATTACAACCTGAAATTCAAAAGATTCAAAACAAATATCCAAATTCCAACACTTCTCAAACTGAAAAACAAAGAATGGCGGAAGAAATGCAACGTCTTTACAAGAAGCACAAGATTAATCCATTTAGTAGCTTACTTGTAATGATTGTTCAATTCCCTGTCTTTATCTGTGTTTGGGGTGCTTTGAGTGGATCTAGCGCAATCACTAATGGTTCTGTTTTCGGATTATCATTATCATTGGGTATTAAAGATGTTCTCTTTAATGCAACCAACTGGACAGTTGCTGGTGGTTATTCAGCAGTTACAGCTTTAATCGTCTTTATCTTAATGGCAGGTGCGCAAACTGTCAGTATGCTTTTACCACAATGGATTCAAAAAGCAAAAGCGAAGAAGGTTTCAAAATTAGGCAAGAATCCTGCCCAACAACAACAAAACACAACAATGAAGATTTTCACTTATGTCATGCTTGCGATGATTATCTTCATGGGCTTCTCCCTTGTTAGTGCTATGGGTATTTACTGGTTTATTGGAGCGTTATTCTCAATTGCTCAAACCTTAATTACTCAATACATCACTGCCAAGAAAGCTAAAAACAAATAAGGAGAATATATATTTATGGAAATATATACAGCTAAAAATATTGATGAAGCTCTTCAAAAAGCTTCTGAAAAAACAGGCAAGCCACTCACCGAACTTATTTACCGTGACAGTGGTAAGACTGTTGGCTTATTCTCTAAAAAAGTTCAAGTCGAAGTATACGATCTTGCTGATGTAGTGAGATACGCTGAAGACTATTTGTTAAATGCTACTGATGCTTTAGGAATCGAGAGTTCTGTTAAGAGCAAATTAGATGATGATGTTATTAGAATCACTCTTGATAGCACTCACAATCCAATCTTGATTGGAAAGAACGGTGTCACACTTCAAGCACTTAATGAATTAGTGAAACTTGCTACAAATAATTACTTCCACAAGAGATTTAGAATTCTTCTTGATATCAATGGATATAAAGATAACAAATATTCTAAACTTGAAAGACTTGCGAGAAAGTTAGCCAAGGATGTCCAAAAGACAAAAACAACTTATACTTTTGATCCAATGCCAGCCGATGAAAGAAGAGCAATTCACAACGCTCTTAACGGATGGAGAAATATTAAGACCGAGTCTGTTGGCGAAGGAAGTCATAGACAAGTTCAAATTATTTTCGTTGAAAGTAAATAATAAAAGGCACCCTTTGGGTGCTTTTTAGGAAGATGAGATTATATGTTTGAAACAATCGTCGCCTTAGCTACAGCGCCACTAAAAAGCGCACTTCACATTATCAGAGTTTCTGGTGATGATTGTTTTGATATTGTCTCGAAATGTTTCTCTAAAGATATTAGAGACATTAAAGAAAGAACACTTTTAGTGGGTCACATTTTAGATGGAGAAAAAATAGTAGATGAAGTCGTTGTCGCTATTTATAAAGGCCCAAAATCCTTTACTGGAGAAGATCTTGTTGAGATTATTTGTCACGGAAGTGTATTAATCGCTAACGAGATTATTTCCTTACTTCTATCTAAGGGTGCTAGACTCGCCACTAATGGCGAATATACCTCACGAGCGTTCCTTCATGAAAGAATTGATTTAGTTCAAGCAGAAGCTATTAATGACGTTATTAACGCCACCACAAAAGAAGCAAAAGAATTATCTATGCTCTCCTTAAAAGGAGAGACTAGTAAATTAATTCTCCCTTTAAAGAAGAGAATTGCCGATATCTTATTTTTAATTGAAGTTAATATTGATTATCCAGAATATGAGGATATCGAAGTTGCTAATAAAGATAATGTCATCTCTATTGTTGATGAACTTGTCCCTCAAATTGATAAGTTAGTCAGCGAAGGAGAAAAAGGTTTGATTATCAAAGAAGGCATTAAAGTTAGTCTTGTTGGTAAACCAAACGTTGGTAAATCTTCTTTATTAAACGCTTTACTCGGTGAATCTAAAGCTATTGTTACTGATATAGCAGGAACCACTAGAGACATTGTTGAAGGAGAGATTAATCTTAATGGTGTTGTGCTTCATTTATTAGACACTGCAGGAATTAGAGATGTCGATGATAAAGTGGAATCCATTGGGGTAAATAAATCTAAAGATGCGATTAAAGAATCTGACTTAGTCATTGTTCTTTTAGATGCATCTAATGAATTAGATGACCAAGACAAAGAGATTTTAGATCTCGTTAAAGATGTCCCACACATCATCGCTTATAACAAAATTGATAAGGCGAGTGATAATAAGTTATTTAAAGATGCAATTTGTATTTCAGCTTTGAATAATGACATCACTCCACTTAAGAATGCAGTCTATGAGAGACTTGGCCTCAAAGATGAGACTTTCAAGACTCCATCCTTAAATAACACAAGACAATTAGGATTACTCAAAAGCGTGAAAGAAAGCCTCTTAAATGCGAAAGAAGACGCCTTAAATGACTTGCCAATCGATTTAGTAAGTGTTTCTCTTCACGATGCCTATAACGCCACTCTAGAGATTTTAGGCGAATACAATCAAACTGATATCTCTAAAGAAATATTCTCAAGATTTTGTGTTGGTAAATAATTATGATGTTTGATTCTCATTGCCACCTTAACGATGAAAATCTTTATCCAAGAATTGATGAGGTCATAGAGGCCGCCAAAAAGACTGGAGTAAAGAAATTTTTAGTTGTTGGTTATGATAAAACTTCATCTTTACTAGCAGTTAAAATTGCGGAGAAATATGAAGAATGCTACGCTGCTATTGGATTTCATCCAACTGAGATAGAAGGAGTTAGTGAAGAAGATTATAACGAAGTTATGTCTCTTTCATCACATAAAAAGGTAGTAGCAATTGGAGAAATTGGCCTTGATTATCACTGGGTCAAAGATGAAGAAAAAAGAGAAAACCAAAAGAAATGGTTTATCAAACAAATTGAATACGCGAATGAACACCATTTACCAATCTCAATTCATAATCGTGAATCAACAGAAGATTGTGTTGAAATATTAAAAGAACACACCCCAAAATATAGCGGAGTAATGCACTGCTATTCTGGAAGTGTTGAAACAATGAACATCGTTTTAAATCTAGGGATGTATATTGCCTTAGGAGGAACAGTTACTTTCACTAACGCAAAGACTCCAAAAGAAGTTGCAGAAGTTGTTCCACTAGATAGATTATTAATCGAAACAGACTCTCCATATCTTACTCCACATCCACATCGTGGTGAGAAAAATGAGCCAAAATACATTTGCCTAGTTTTAGAAGAAATTGCGCGATTAAAAGACATGTCCAAAAAGCATTTGGAAGATGTTATTTATAAAAATACATGTCGCTTATTTAACGTTGATGAATAAGATAAAAATTGATGGAGTTTTAATTGTTGAAGGTAAAGCCGATGTAAGTTATTTATCTAATTTTGTCGACGCATTGTTTTTTACCACTGATGGCTACGATTTAAACGAAGAAAAAATTAACTTTCTAAAAAGAGCGGCCAAGGTAAATAAGCTCATAATTTACACTGATCCT
>CAMOSZ010000125.1:0-11284 GCA_946625285.1 uncultured Caryophanales bacterium
TAACGATGAAATCATCTAAAGATAATGTAATTGCAAGTAAGAATCCAGAGAAGACACCTGGCATGATTTCAGGAACGATAACTTTCGCTAGTGCTTTACTAGGAGAAGCGCCTAAATCTAAAGCAGCCTCATATAAACTTGGATCCATTTGTTGTAATTTTGGTTTAACTGAGATGTAGACAAATGGGACAGATAAGCACATATGTCCAATTAATAATGTCCAGAAAGAGAATACATAAGTATTCACTAGGTTACCAATGAAGACAAACATAACTGTTAAAGAGAAGGCAACAACGATTTCAGCATTAACAACAGGGATTTGAGTCGCTAAATCAATAGCGTTTCTCATTCTCTTTCTAGCATAGAAAGCTCCAACAGCGCCTAAAGAACCAATGATAGTTGCAAGTAAAGCGGAAATAACAGCGATTAAAACTGTGTTTCCTAAGGCAATCATAATTTCTTCGCTTTGGAATAAACGAGGATATAAGTTCCATGTAAATCCAGTCCATTCGCCAACGTTAACTGCTTCAGTGAAAGAGAAAGCAATTAAAACAAGAACTGGAAGATACATTAAGAGTAAGATGAGCCAAATGTAGCATTGACCGAAAATTTTCTTTACCATGCTCCACCATCCTTCTCATCTTTAGAGAATCTTTGTGAGATGACCATTGTAATAGCAATGAGCACTAACATCACCAAAGCCATGAACGAACCATCATTCCAAGCTTTGTTTGTGAACTCTAATTCGATGTAATTACCAAACAAGGTAATTTTTCCTTCTGATAATGTATCAGAGATAACATATGATGACATTGTTGGCATGAATGTCATTAAGCAAGCAGAAACGATTCCTGGCACTGCTTGAGGAATAATATTCTTAAAGAATACTTGTCCTGGATTAGCTCCCAAATCACGCGCTGCTTCAACTTGAGATTTATCAAGTTTAGTCATGGTTGTGTATAAAGGAAGAATAACGAATGGTAAGTAGTTTTGAACCATACCGATAATAGTTGCAAGGTATGGGTGAGTACCACCATTAATTCCCATCCAGGTTAGTAAGTCACGAGTGGCACCTGTTCTTAAAACGAAGTTGATCCACATCGGAGCGATAAATAATGTAATAAGGACTGCATTACGATTGACTTTCTTGTCTGCTAAGAAATAGGCAAGAGGGAAGCCAATTAGTAAGCAAAGTAATGTTGTAATTAATGCAATAAATAAAGAGACAATTAGAACATTCAATTTGCTCCAATCAGTGAAGAAGTTAAGGAATGCTTGTCCACTTAAGTGAAGTGAAGTGGCATTAGTAACTGGATCAACGACTTCATATGTGAAAGCATAGAAGACGATGATTAAGATTGGGGCAATAATGAATAAAAGAAGAAAGATGATGTAAGGAATGCAAAGATATTTTCTTTGTAATGTAATAAATCTCTTTGCTTTACTCGACTTCATACTTACTGATATCACCTTTCAAAGTTAAGTGAATCTTTTCAGGTGCAACCTTGATAGAAACAAGGTCTCCTTCGTTCCATGTATCGACTGTGTCGATAATGAAATCTTCTTCTTCAGCAGTTCTAACTAAAACTGAGTAATGGTCTCCTTTATAAATTGTATCGATAACGACACCGTTAGCGTTGCCATTATCATAACCATCAACGATTTCAATGGCGTTGAAGTCAATAGATGCGATAACATCTGCATCATCTAAATCATACTTCTTACCATCTGGACCGATGAGGTAGAGCAAATCATCAACGTGGCTGCCTTTGAGAAGTTGCGCAACATCAACATCAAATTCAGCGTCGCTAATAATGAGCTTGTTATTCTTATCAAGATAAGCTTCTGGATAAGTATTTGTGGTTGTTGTCTTTTTCATGATTTGAATGTTTTCTGGTTCAACATCAATATAGACAAATGAATCTAATTCATAATCTTTGGTTGATTGAGCAACAACTTCAGATTTACCAACCATCAAAACATATTCATAGTGAATACCTTTAAAGATTTTGGTGACGATTTTACCTTTGAGTCTATCTTCGTCAACTGATTTACCAACTTTGGTCATTTCAACATCTTCTGGACGGACGACAACTTCAACTTTCTCATTCAATGAGAAGTCATCGACACAATCAAAGACGTGGTTAAGGAATTTAACCTTGAGTTTGCCGACCATTGTGGCGTTATAAATATTGCTTTCTCCAATGAAGTTAGCAACGAACGCGTTAACTGGTTCGTTATAGATATCAATTGGGTCGCCCATTTGTTGAATAATGCCACCATTCATGACAACGATTGTGTCACTCATAGTAAGAGCTTCTTCTTGATCGTGGGTAACATAAATAAATGTGATACCGAGTTTCTTATGCATTTCCTTGAGTTCGAGTTGCATTTCTTTTCTCATCTTGAGGTCTAATGCGCCTAAAGGTTCATCAAGAAGAAGAATCTCTGGCTCATTAACAATCGCACGAGCAATCGCGACACGTTGTTGTTGACCACCTGATAAAGTAGAGATGTCTCTGTTTTCAAGGTCCTCTAAATCGATAATCTTAAGAGCACGCATTACTTTCTCATCAATCTCTTGACGTGTAAAGTGACGGTACTTAGTAACAACTTCACCCTTTTTGTTAGTTACTTCATAAGGAATCTTTTTAAGTTTGAGACCAAACGCGACGTTATCATATACATCTAAGTATGGGAATAACGCATAGCGTTGGAAGACTGTGTTAATTGGTCTTTTGTGTGGAGGAATACGGGTGATATCCTCACCATTTAATAAAATTTGTCCGCTGGTTGGAGTATCAAAGCCTGCGATCATACGGAGCGTTGTAGTTTTACCACAACCTGATGGTCCTAAGAGAGTAACAAATTCTCCCTTAGTAATATCAAGGCTAATATCGTCAACGACTGTGTTGCCATCGAATGACTTAGTGACGCCTTGAAGTGAGATAATACAGTTTTTATTCGCCATATAAAATCCCTAAACCTTTCAAAAAACTAGTGAGAATATTTATTCAATATTTCGCGAAAAAATATATATGAAAAAATATCAAAAAACAAACAAATTTTTTTGAGGGGGTTTTCAAAACCGGTTTTTGAGTTTTTTCTGAAGAAACAATGTGTAGATTTAATCACATTTTTTGTCAAAGAAACTTTTTTGAAAATTTTTGCATTTTTTTACAGTGTTTTTTGACATAAAAACTCCTAAGAATTATACTTATTAAAAGTTAGAGAAAAATCGAATGAAAAAAAACTTACTTATTTGTCTACTTCCATTAGCCTTAGTTGGACTTACTGGCTGTAAGCCTCCAGTTGATAATTCTAAGGTCTATTTAGAGTATGGAAAGGTCCATAATGTTAAGCAAACTAAGCTAGAACAAATTGCTTATGATGAACTAAAAGCATTAGTGGAAGATCACCGCACTTTTGCTTTAGCGGTTTCTAATGATGGATGTACTTGTTGGACCGGTTTTCAACCAATTTTAGCGAACTTCAATTATAAATATAATTTGGATATCGCACACATAGACGTACGCGAACTCATGAACGCAAGTGAGAGATTTGGAATCTTTGTTGGAAAAGCTGATTCTCCTTATTTCTTATTCTTTAAAGAAGGAAAATTAATTAGACAAGCAATCTATGGAGGTAATAACGCTTATTCAGAGATCTTCACCAGCGAATCTAAATTTGAGAAATACTTCTTTGAAAATGCTTATCTCCCAAAAATGTTATATGTTGAAAAGACTACATTAGATACATATATTAGTGAAAATAAAGAATTTAATCTTTATGTCGCAAGAAAAACATGTGGAGATTGCCAAATCGCAAATCGAGAAGTATTAAGTAAATGGAACACCACTGTTGCCACAATAGAAAATCCACTTTATATCTTTGATATAGATATCTATAGAGGCACAGAAGAATATCAAACAATTAAAGACACTTATGGATTAAGTGAAGTGAATAATCCAGATTATGGATGGTCAACTGGATTTGTTCCAGCCTTCCAACATCGTAAAGGATGCACGGTGGAAGATATGTGTGTTGTTCTTAACGATGGAGTAAGAGAAGAAAACGATAAAAAAGTTTTAGATTCTTATTACACTTCTGAAAGAGTCGCTAAACTTAACTTCCTAAAAGGAACTGGAACCACATATGTTCTAGATGGAATGGAATTAAACGAAAACCAATATACGTATTACGAAGGATATGGTTACTTCCTTAAGGCTGAAGCTAAATCAGAACTACATAACCCAATCTTAAAACTATTCATTGATGAATATGTAAAATAAAACTGGCAAACAAAGCCAGTTTTTTATTGCTCGATGATTTTGTTATAGAAGTTATCAATCTTTTTATCGAGAACCGCAGTTAATTTAATTCTTTCTTCTTGAGAGATAAAGGCTGATGTTAAGGAATTCATCAACAAATGTCTAACTTCATATTTTGTGAATTTGAACACTTTAAATAAGTGACGATATTCTTGTAAGACATCAGTGTTACTCACTGTCATATTATCAGAGTTAACTGTAACGATAATTCCATTCTTAATAAAGTCAGAAATTGGGACAGCTTCATAGTTTGGTAATGATGTTGTTTGTAGGTTGCTTGTTGGACAGAATTCAAAGGCGATTCTCTTCTCCACAACTTTTCTAATATTGTCACGAGTTAGATCTAAATGAACTCCATGTCCAATTCTTTTAGCATGAAGAATATCGATTGCTCTAATGACTTCTTCACTACCGCAAGCTTCTCCAGCGTGAATGATAATATTCACCTTTCCTTCTTCTGCTTCATCGAATAATTTCTTATAAAAATCTCCAGTGTGGAAAGCTTCTGGACCCGCTAAATCGAGACACACTACTTTGCTATTCTTGTACTTTCTTGCTAGTTTAACGGTTTCTCTATTTGTTTCATAGTCTGCTTGTCTCATACAGCAAAGAATGAGGTTAGCGTCAAAATCTTTCTTATCTTTAAGAGCGCTTTTTAATCCCGCTAGAGCCGCAATAACTGCGTCTTCTTGACTCATTCCTTTTCTTGTATGGAGCTGAGGCGCAAATCTTATCTCCGCGTAAATATAGCCTGCTTTATAAAGTCTATCTACTAAACTTTTAGTGACATAGGCTATTGACATTTCGTCTTGTAATAACGACAAAGGTAGGTCAAATCTCTCTAAGTATTCTTCTAAGCTTTTGCAGCCTTCAGGAACATAGACGTTGTTCGGAAAATCCTTTCCTAAATCAATTCCATTTCTCTCTGCTAAAAACTTAAAATCTTCAAGTGATAAAGAACCATCGAGATGTAAATGTAAATCAATCATATTTTTTTCTCCGTAGAAAAGTATACAACACAAAAAAGTATTTGAAAAATAAAGTGCATGAATTAAACTTAAAATGAAAGGAAACATCTATATGTCCAAAAAAGATCCAAATAAAAAAGGGTTCTTTGCTGAGTTCAAAGAATTCATCACACGTGGTAACGTTATCGACATGGCTGTTGGTGTCATCATTGGTGGCGCTTTCACCGCTATTGTAACAGCGTTAACAAGTGGTATTCTCCAACCAATCATCAATTATCTCATTGGTTTAATTATGGGAGATGCAAGCTTAGAAGCTGCTAGAACAATTTTAGGTAATCCAGTCTACACGGTTAACGACCTTGGTGAAAAAGTTGTCGATTGGGCAAAAACCAATTACATTGATTGGGGTACATTCATCTCTGCAATCATCAACTTCTTATTAGTGGCTATTATTCTCTTCCTTATCATTAAAGGCATTAACGCTGTCCATCAAAAAGGCGTTGAAGCAAAAGAGAAGATTGAAAAGTCAGCCAAAAAAGAAGAAGCTAAAGAGCCAAAAGCTGAATAATCTATATCAAACTATTAAAAACAAAGCGTGGTCACTCGACCACGTTTTTGTATATCTCTTGAACATATTTCTCTATGAGAGAATAGACGTATTCAAATCTATCTGTGTACCAAGGATCTTCTACTTCTTTATTATCTGAATATTCAGAAATAAGATGGTATTTTTTAGATGGACCAAATAGTCTTTCTAGATAATAGAGATTATTCCTATCCATATAGAATATATAATCAGCGGCATCAAATTCTTCTTTGGTAATTCTACTCGCGTAATGTCTATCAAAACTAATTCCTTTAGAAAGAAGTACTCTTTTCATTGGAGGATAGATATCGTTTCCAATTTCTTCTAGAGAAGTCGCGCGAGAAAATACATTCACATTAGTGATTCCTTTTTCTTTAAGTATTTTGTTTAGAAGGATAGCACCTACTGGGGAGCGACATATATTACCGTGACAAATAAATATAATGTTCATATCTCCACTATTCTATATCATTTCAATAAATAACTTTAAATTATTTATTATTAAGCGATAGTTTTTGTATAATTTATTTAGGAGTTTACGATCATATGAAAACTGTATTAAGAATTTTTAATTTGATTATTATGGCTCTAGCAGGTGTTGCAGCTGCGTTTTTATTTATGCCACCTGTAATGTCATTTAATTCAAATATCGCAATTAGTACAACTAAGTTTGCGGAATTCGTTCCAAATACGACATATACGGAAGACATTGATATCGTTTCATTATTAGGAACTGATTCAATTCATGTAGGTGTCCAATTCTCTTTAAATATGGATGATGTTAAAGCCATTATGGGAGGAAGTAGAGAACGAATCAACGAATGCCTTATCAATAAAAGTGTTAATGACATTGTTTCAACATTCCACGAACCAATCGATCTCATAACTGAATATTCAGTTAAATCAATTATGAGAAGCACGATTAAAGACCAAATTAAAGAACAAGTCCAAGCTGGTATTGATAACTACGAAGAAAAATCTGGTCAAACCGTTCCTTCTACTGCCGAAGAAATTATGGAAGAAAGTGGAATGGATGATGCATTCTTCCAAAACTTCACATTAGCTTTATATGACGCACTTAACGCGGATGGAGCAACTGTTGAATCAGCCTCTAATGTTTTATATCAACAAATCGACGAAGCTTTAGCGATGGCAGAAGACACTGAGATGGTTGATAGTTCTAGCTTTGGAGATGAAACAAAAACCACAGTTCAAAACAATTTAGTCTCCATCTTAACTGAGCTAAAACTCATCTATGACGGAAATAAAATTAAAAAGATCAGTGAAGTCGCTTATGTCTATCTTTCAGATTTCATTAAGACTGAATTAAATGGAAAAGTCGATCCAAGTGAATTAGAGCAACAGGCAACCGAAAATAATGGAGATTATGCGGATAGATTGTTGAATCTATATGTCATTACTTTATTAGCTCAAACACCTGCTATATATGATGTTATCTCATATACAACATATGCCTTATATATCGGCCTATTTGTCTTCGCAGCCTTATGGGCTTTACTTATCATCATTACTTTAATCAAAACATTTACCAAGAAACCTTGGACAGTGTTTGGCCCATGGTTCTGGATTATTGGAGGACTCCAACTCGTATTAGGTATTGGTTTAACTGTCTTAGGTAAGATTGTTTTACCTCGTATAGATATTTCAGCATTAAATCTTCCACTTACTAGTGTTGTTCTAGCTCCTAGAACTTACGCGCTTATTCCATCAATCATCTTTGGAGCGTGTATTGTTATCGCCTTCATTTATGGCTTCTTTAAAAGAAGCGTTAAAAGAAGTATTAAGGAGGAAAATAAATAATGAAAAAGAAATTATTTTTACTTCCACTTCTCATGTGTGGAATGATGGGATTAACATCCTGTACTATATTTAATGATGATGATATCAAAGTAGTTAATAACTACAATCCACCATCAACTACTCCTGAAATCGATCCAGACGCCACTATCGTTCAAGGTGTTGTTGGAAAATATATCGATACTCTTCCAAACATCATGAGATTCAAGAGTATTTGCTATGCAAATAACGAAACTATTGAAAACACATATAAGACGGGTGGAGTTAATCACTTAACATTTAATGTTAACCAAGGAAATGATTATTTCGCTAATAAGAGTAGCAATAACTACGATTTGTATGTCCCTGACAGTGTTAATAAAAACAATACTCACACTGTTATTCTCTTTATCCATGGAGGCGCATGGGTAAGCGGATGGAAAACAGATGTTAACGAATACGTTCAAGAATTCGCTAAACGTGGATATATTACCGCTACTATCAAATACACATTACTTAAAAGAGCAATGAATGATGCTTCTTTATCTATCTTCCGTAACTTAGATGAAATTGATGCTTGCATCAAATCCATTAAGGCGGCGTTAGAAGAATTAGAATTTGATACATCAAAAACTAATTTAGCAATCGGAGGAGCTTCTTCCGGTGCTCATTTAGCAATGTTATATTCCTATTCACGCGGAAATCATTCTGTTCTTCCAATTAGATTTGTTATCGACGCGGTTGGACCAGTTGATATTAAACAAAATGCTTGGAAAGCATTTGCAAATCCTAATGCAGGAAAAGAAGCTGGTATTACCGAAACTGCGATTGCTAGTCAATCATTAGTAGAACTTCCAATCGCTGGAGAAGGCGTTAATTGGAACGAATATCAGACAATGAGAATCGCTAATGGTATGTGTGGTATTCCAAACTCTTTAAGTGATATTGAAGCTTCCGCTGATGAAAATAAAGAACATATTGCTCATCCTAACGCTGCATCCCATTCCATTACTGATGCTAATGGAGGAGAAGATCAATTATCAGTCACATATTGGCTTAATAAAGGAATTAATAGTTATCCAATCATCTGTGCTTACGCTGGTATGGATTCTATCGTTGGAATTAACCAATACGCCACTCTTCATCCAGTTCTAGAAGATTTACACATTCAAAATGATTTCATCTATTTCAAGGATTGTGATCACACCGATATCAAGCCTGAAAAAGATGCTGAAGCATATACCACTTTAATCAACACTATTGATAACTGGTGTAACACTCTTAGTGTCTAGCTTCTATGCAATAGAAAAAAGTACCTCATCATTGACGAGGTACTTTTCATTTGGTTTTTAAATATTAGAGCTTGTCGTTTGAACCAAGAACTTCAGTGATCTTGTGCTTAACGATTTCTTTAACATAAGCACGGCCATCACCACAATATTGACGTGGGTCAAAGTGTTCTGGGTGGTTATCGAAGTGTTCTCTAATTCCAGCAGTCATTGCTAAGCGGAGGTCACTATCGATATTGATCTTACAAACGGCCATTCTTGCGGCTTGTCTGAGTTGTTCTTCTGGAACACCAACAGCGTCTTTAAGTGCTCCACCGTGAGCGTTAATGATATCAACGTATTCTTGGTTGACAGAGCTACTTCCGTGAAGAACGATTGGGAATCCTGGGAGTCTCTTGCTCACTTCTTCTAAGATATCAAATCTTAGAGGTGGAGGTAAGAGTCTTCCTGTTTTTGGATCTCTTGTGCATTGTTCTGGTCTGAACTTATAAGCACCATGGCTTGTTCCGATAGCGATAGCTAAGCTATCAACACCAGTTCTACGAACGAATTCTTCGACTTGTTCTGGTCTGGTATAGCTTTCTGCACCGTGTTCGACTTTAACATCATCTTCGATACCTGCTAAGGTTCCGAGTTCAGCTTCAACTGTGACGTATGGGACGTGAGCATGAGCGTATTCAACAACCTTACGTGTGATAGCGATGTTTTCTTCGAATGGTTTGCTAGAGCAGTCAATCATGACTGAGGTGAAACCACCATCGATACAATCTTTACAAATTTCGAAATCTGCGCCGTGGTCTAAGTGGAGAACGATTGGTAAGCCTGTGTCTTCGACAGCAGCTTCAACCATTTTCTTTAAGTAGATTGGTTTAGCGTACTTTCTTGCTCCAGCAGAAACTTGAAGAATAACTGGAGAATTGCATTCTTTTGCAGCTTCTGTAATCGCTTGAACGATTTCCATACTGTTGCAGTTAAAAGCACCAATGGCGTATCCGCCTTTATATGCTTTTTCAAACATTTCTTTTGAATTAACTAGTGGCATGTTTTTTACTTCCTTTTCGCTTGGTATTATATAATAATTGATAAATTATTGTATATTAATTTGATAATAAGATTTTTTAATTCGCGATAAGTGGGACTAATGCTTCGATAACTTCTAATAATTCAGAGATTGTTAAATCGCCAATTTTTTCTCCACCATGTGGAATTGGATATGTATAAACATTATTTTTTAAAACTGCGTCTAAATTGAAGTTAACATCTAAATATCCCGCATCAGCTAAATCTCTGATCTTCTCGCTTTTAATATGGTAATTCATATTGTTAACGAATTTATCCATATCATTAACTGTGTATGTATAACCTAATTTAGGTAGGAATTTCTTATATTCGTCTTTAAAGACTTCACCACTTTCAGTGAATAAGAACCAATATGATGTATCAAACTTCTTTGCTTCATTTGAAGTGATAGTCATATCATATCCGCTTGCTGAAACAGTTGTTTCATTATTTGTTTCACTAAATACTTCTGTTCCACCATATGCACTTCCTGTTAAATATTGGTAACCTTGTTTAACTGCAGCGTCGATACTAGAAGTAGAATACGCACTACTTTCGTTATAGAGATAATCAATGAAATAGACTTGCTTAGCTTTATCAAAGATAAAGTTAATCTTACCCGCTAAAGAGGTTCTATCAGTGGTGATTCTTCCAGTAACAGCGCTTCCAGTTGTGGCTGGGAAGCTTGTGGTTTTAAGATTACCACTGCTATCTAAGTCTTCGTCTTTAACTGGGATAGTAATTCTAATGGAGTTTCTACTATCTGCTCCAGTGCCAGTAGCAAAGACATCATCACCAAATAAATCTAATAAATTAAGATTTTCTAAAGCGTATTGTAAGTTGTTTTTGCCAGCGCCAAAAACGGTAACACCTGCTAAAGACTTTAAGATATTTGAACTTGATGGATCAATATCAATGATTTCAGCAAGAGTTAAACCTTCTAATGTTCCTTGGATTTCGCTTAATTTACAATATCTTAAGTTTTGTAATATGAGTGGAGAACTAGAATCGATGGTAATCGCATCTTCTAAGACGATGTTATCTAATAAAGCATTAGCAATTGCATCTCCATCATTAATATTTTCGTTCCTTGCTTCATATAATAAGTCACCTGGATTAAGATCCATGACATCACCAAGTTTTAATGTATTTAAATCACTAGATAATGAATTTAAGGTTGAACCACCATTAATAAGTGCTGCTAGCACTTTTGGAGTAGAAGCATCAACATCAAATAAATCGCTTAATAAGATA
>CAMOSZ010000126.1:0-5168 GCA_946625285.1 uncultured Caryophanales bacterium
CTCTGATTTCATTTCAAATAGCAAAGTTCCAACCGTGACCTTTGATATCGCTAGATCAAAATACATGGTCAGCTCCAATAACGTTGAAAGCGTTGCCACTTTAGTGGATTACCTTTCTTCAAAAGGACATAAGAGAATTTGTTATGTCTATCCAGAAGAAGCGGGAGTGTCTGAACAAAGAAAAGAAGGATTCTTACTCGGGTTAAAAAGAAACAACATTCCATTTGATAAGAGAATGCTTGTTTATGGCCCATATTATGGAGAAGAATCCGCAAAAATCGCGACTGATAATGCATTAAAAAGTGGAATTAATCCAACTGTCATTATGTATCCAGATGACTACACCGCAATCGCAGCCATTCCATATCTTAGAAGTTTAGGATATCACGTTCCTGGAGATATCTCTGTGACTGGATTCGATGGAGTTGAAATTGCCACTGTGATGAGACCATCAATTGTCACTATCAAACAAGATTCTGACTCTTTAGGAAGTAAAGCAGCAGAATTATTACTCTCTTTAATTAATAGAGAAGAGATTGAAGAAAAACATATAACTATTCCGACCACTTTATTTAAAGGTGAATCGGTTAAATTCATAGAATAGGGGGTTTCTTACATGAAATTTAAAAAACTAATTGCCTTAGAAGCATTAGGATTACTATCTCTTTCATCATTACTTGGTTGTAGTAGAAACAAAGACTTAATTACTGTTTGGACATTCTCCAACGAATTAAAAGAAATTGTTAAAAACTATTATGGCGGTAACGCGAACGTTGTTGTTAAAAGTAGTGTTTCCCAAGTTCAACAAGATTTAAACAACGCGATTAGAAGCGGAAAGAAGATTCCTGATATCGTTGCTTTAGAAGCAGCAGTTATTGCAAACTTCACAAGTAAATCTGCATCTGAATCAATCTTAGAGTCCTTAGATGATATCGAAGGCACTGAAGATATGTATTCATACACAAAATCTGTCGCGACTTCTACAGACGGTAAACTCCTTGGTTTATCTTGGCAAGCTACTCCAGGTGGATTCTTTTATAAAGAAAGTGTCGCTAAAAAGGTTGGCATTACTTCATTAGAACAAATGGAAGCAAAAATTTCTACTTGGGAAGGCTATCTTGATTTAGCAGAAACTTGCCACAACACAAAAGTGGGAAATTCCACAATCGCAATTTGTTCTTCTATCGTTGACCCAGTTAAGGTCTTCTTAAGCGCTAGAGAAAACGCTTGGGTTGTAAATAACACTCTCCAAACTGAAGAAGTGATGTTTGGTGGTGGAACTAAAGACAACTGTTTTGATGTTGTTAGAGAATTACAACTTAAAGGCTATACACACGAATCTCAAGATCGTGGACCAGGTTGGTTCAACGACATTGATAGTGAAGATACGCTTGGCTATTTCTGTTCTTCTTGGGGTTTAAACTTTGACTTAATGCCAAACACAAAGTCAACTTTTGGTGACTGGAAAATGTGTAAAGCACCAGTGGACTACTTTAAAGGTGGTACTTGGCTTGCTGTTCCTAAAGGATGCTCACATTTAAAAGAAGCAAAAGACTTTATTAAATTCATTACCACTGATAAGACTTTCTTAAAACAAAGAGGTCAAACCACTGGTGACTTTATGAACTCTAAGAGTGTCATGCAAGAATTAAGTGCAAGTTATTCTTGTAGTTTCTTAGGCGGACAAAACCACTTAGCAAAACTCTATGAGATTGCTCAAAACATCAACGGTGAATTAATTTCTCCTTATGATGCAAATATCGACGCTGAATTCACTAACGCAGTTGCGGATTTTGCGCGTGATGAAAATCCAGTCGAAGAAGCTAGACTCAATCAAAAGGCGAACTTTGTTACTGGTGTTCGTTCTAAATATCCATCAATCATCTATAACGAAAACTAATTTATGGCAAAAGGAACAATTAAAAGATACAGAAATCCAAATCAAAGACTCAATAAATGGGCGTATTTATTTATTGCTCCTTTTATCGTTACCTTTTTAATCTTTTCTCTTTATCCAATGATTTCATCTATCGCGCTTAGTTTTACTAACGATAATGCGACAACGATGATTGAAGACTTTACAGTTTTCTCTAACTATCAACTTATTTTTAAAGAGAAAGCTTTCTGGCATTCATTTATCAATACCTTTATCATCTTTGCGATGAACTTCATCCCTCAACTTATAAGCGCTTTATTCTTTGCCGCTTTATTTACAAGCAAGAGAATTAGGATGAAAGGAAAGGGTTTCTTCCAATTCGTTTATTTCTTACCAAATATCTTAACTGCAACTAGTGTTGCTGCTTTATTCATCTTCTTGTTTGGTTATACCGGATTAAGAGAAGGCGCATATCATGGTGGTCCAATTTATGAATTATTAGTGTTTATGGGTATGGATCCTAAATTCCATTTATTAGAAAACCCATGGTCCACTAGAATTATCATTGCCTTTATCCAATTCTGGATGTGGTTTGGTAACTCCATGATTGTCTATATCGCTGGTATCAAAGGTATCTCTGATGAAATTTATGAGGCTGCTGATTTAGATGGCGCTTCTCCTTTTAGAGTCTTCTTTAGTATTACCCTTCCAATCTTAAAGCCAATCATGCTTTATTCATTAATTACTTCCTTAATCGGTGGGCTTCAAATGTTTGATATCCCATACATGATTCAAGGAAATGATTTCCAAAGCGGAGCCTTCCAAGGATTAAATGGCACGAAGACTATCACTATTTATATTTACGAATTTATGAAAGACAACATGGACTATGGAGTTGCTAGTGCAGCCTCTGTTATTCTATTTGTTCTTTCATTATCATTATCAATATTGATGTATTTCCTTTTCTTTAAAGAAAAGAATCACGATAAGAAAACATGGAGGAAGATAAAGCGTTATGGCGTCTAGTAGATATTTATCTCCTCAAGAACAAAACCGCAAAGCAAGATTTGCAGGTAAAGTCTGCTTATATATCTTGTGTATCTTTACTGCGGTTATTTGTATTTTCCCATTCATTGCTTTACTTATTACTACCACTAGAGATACATCTCAAATTCTTTCTGGTTTCTCTTTCCAACCTGGTTCATCATTCTTTGATAACTTTAGAGCCTTATTTAAAACATTAGAAGATTATGATTATTCAGTCGTAAGAGCGTTCTTTAATTCTTGCATTATTTCTATTGCCTCTACTTCTTTATGTGTCTATTTTTCTGCTTTAACTGCTTATGCTTGTCACGTTTATGATTTCAAAGGAAAGAAATTTTTCGAAAAATTTATTCTCTTTTTAATCATCATCCCTGGTCAATTAGGGGCAGTTGGATTCTTTAGAATCGTTATGGAATTAGGTTTTGATAATACTTATATTCCATTTATTGTTCCTGCAATCGCAAGTGCGTCTACAGTTTATTTCTTAAGACAATATCTTAAGAGTAACTTCTCTAAAGAATATGTTGATGCGGCAAGAATGGATGGAGCGAACGAATTTGTTATCTTTAATACGATTTGTCTTCCATATATCAAGGCTGGTATTGCCACAATGGCCTTATTTGGAATTATTTCTAGCTGGAATAACTTCATGGGTCCAATGACTTTCTTAACTGATTCAGAAAGATATACCTTACCTCAAATTATCTATTATTTAACAACCGCTAATATACCGAATTATGGTGCTTACTATGCAGGTATTTTATTAACAATGCTCCCAATGCTTGTTATTTATTTCTTCATGAGTAAGACCATCATGAAAGGTACTTCCGCTGGAGGATTAAAATAATGAAAAGAAAATTTTTATCATTACTTTTTCTCCCTTTAGTGACTTTAGGTTCTTGTTCTAGTGGAGTCTCTAGAAGAAGCGATATGTTACTAAAGGATGTCTATAAGGACTATTTCACAATCGGGGGAACTTATAACGAATTCTCTTTTGATAGCAAACTCACATCTCACTTCAATTCAATGACTTGCGAAAATGCGATGAAGTGGGTTTCTGTTCACCCAAACGTTTCTACTTATAACTATCAAGAAGCTGATCGATATGTTGATTTTGCTAAAGCACACAACTTAAAGATTAGAGGTCACGCTTTAGTGTGGCATAACGAAAAGAGCATCTCTAGTGATGTTTTTGCTTCTAATGATAAAGAAACAGTTATCTCTATTGAAAAAGATCACGTTAACAAAGTAGTCACTCATTTTAAAGATGATGTCTATTGTTGGGATGTTTGCAACGAAGTCGTAGATGATGGCACTTCCCCGCTTGCGGAAGATGGAAGTAACATCTATCGTCAATCTAATTGGTACAACATCTGTGGTCGTGACTTCATTAAAGAAGCATATATCGAGGCTGATAGAACATTAAAAGAATTAGGTTTAAGAGATAAAGTAAAACTTTATTATAACGATTATGACAACACTAAACCTGCAAAAAGAAGTAAGACAATCGCGATGCTAAACTGGCTACTTGAAGAGAATGTTCCTATTGATGGAATAGGGATGCAGTGCCATTACCATTTAGGTAGTTTTGATCCAGCTCAATTAGAAGAATCTATTATCGCTTACTCTAACTTAGGATTAGATGTTCAAATCACTGAATTTGATGTGGATATCTACGATAGAACTAAATCAAATTTAACAAACTATGCATCTTATGAAGATGTCCCTAAAGAAGTTATCGATATTCAAGCGACAATCTATGATCGTGCGTTTGAAATCTTTAGACGTCATAGTGACAAGATTAGTAATGTCACTTTCTGGGGAGTAAGTGATAACAACACTTATATGAATGACAATCCAGATTATGGATACTTAACAAACTATCCATACATCTTTGATGTATTTGAAGAGAAGAAACCTGCTTTCTATCTCATCACAGATTATCAGGAGGAAAAGTAAGATGAAAAAATCACTCGTACTACTTTTTGCGTCTACTTTAATCCTGTCTAGCTGTGCAAAGTCAAATTTTTCAAAAGGATATGACCCATATGAAGAAAGAAGAGAGCAGGAAATCCTTAATACCTACGAAGGTGGAGAAAATGAATATCATCTTTCTAGTTGGTACTCAAGTGACTTTGGCCCAATTGAAGTTGATGAAACCTCCGAAGAAACAAATGTTACATATTCTAAAACATACGGATATGAATATTGTTCAGTGTACACCACTGTGATGGGTCGATTCGCGGAC
>CAMOSZ010000127.1:0-6916 GCA_946625285.1 uncultured Caryophanales bacterium
GTTATCTCGTCCAAGCGATTCTGGACATACCGCCTTTGGCGATATCTTCCTTTCTCAATCCAAGGACATGGTTTATTGGGGAAAACATCGCGTCGTTGCTCAAAAAGGTTATGAGTGGTGGTGCGCATTAAAAATTGGAGCAGGTCCAGTCCCAATCGAACTCGATGATGGATGGCTCCTCTTTATCCACGGTGTTAACCGTACTTGTAATGGTTACGTCTATTCTATTGGTGGAATGATCTTAGACAAAAACGATCCATCTAAAGTCGTTGCAAGATGTAAACCATTCTTACTCACTCCTGAAATGGAATATGAAACCACTGGTTTTGTTCCAAACGTTATTTTCCCAACATGTGCATTAGTCGATGCACCTACAGGAAGAATTGCTCTATATTACGGTAGTGGAGATACCTTTACTAGTGTTGCCTTTACTACAGTCGATAGAGTGGTTGATTACATCAAAAAGAACGGTAGGTAATTAGCTCTAATGGAAAAGGTATTAATCAGAGAACGACAAGGCTTTAGATATTCTTTGAAGAGAAAACTCAGTGCTTCTCGTTTTTTGATTTTCATGATCATTCCTGCAATTATCTATTACGCAGTATTCTGTTACGCACCAATGTACGGAATCTTGCTTTCATTCGCAAAATATTCACCAAGACTAGGTATCTGGGGTTCTTTAACTCAACAATGGGTTGGATTTGATAACTTTAAATCCTTATTTGCCTTCCCTAACTTTAGGCAAGCAATTCCTAATACCTTACTCATTGGTTCTCTCAAGATTATCATCTCATTCGTCAGTGCAATTCTCGTTGCCCTTCTCATTAATGAATTAAGAATGAGATTCTTTAAGAAGTTTGTTCAAATCACTGTTACCTTCCCACACTTCTTATCTTGGGTTGTTGTTTCATCTTTGTTCTTACTTCTCTTTAACTCGACTGGTACAGTAAGCCATATTTCAGAGATGATTGGTGGTAAGCCTCTTGACTTATTCTCTAACGGTCCTAAATTTATCGGATTACTTTTAGCTAGTGATATCTGGAAGGAAGCTGGCTGGAGCTCAATTATTTATTTAGCCACCATGGCTGGTATTTCTACAGATTTATACGAAGCTGCTGATATAGACGGCGCTTCGCGTTTACAAAAGATTTGGCACATTACCCTCCCAGGAATTAGACCTACTGCAGTTCTTCTCCTCATTATGTCTGTTGGTGGAGTTCTCTCGGCGGGTTTTGACCAAATCTTTAATATGACAAGTCAGCTCCATAACTCAATGGTTATGGCTAATGTACAAATTATTGACACTCTTATTTATCAAGGCACACTTGCTTCTGGTTCCTTAACTAAAGGTGAAAGTACCGCTCTTGGTTTATTTAAGTCTGTCGTCGGATTCATTCTTGTTATCGTGACAGATAGAATTGCGAAAGCATGTGGAGAAAGGGGAATTATTTAGTTATGGCACACAAATTAGAAAAACTCCCTCTTCTTAGACGTGAAAAGGCGGGACCATCCACTAAATTCGGTGGATTCGATGTTGTTTTATTCATCATCTTACTTGTCTACGCTTTACTTATTATTGTTCCATTCTATTACTTATTTATCGTTTCTATTACTCCTGCTCCAATCTATGCAGATACTCCTGTCTTACTTTGGACTCCAGAGATTTCTTTTGAATCATATCAAACAGTCTTTTCCGAGAAACGTATTTGGAATGGTTTAGGTATCACTCTTATCCTTTTATTTGGTGGTACAACTTATCAATTATTCTTCACTGTTATTACCGGTTACGCTTTAAGTAGAAAAGACTGGTTAGGTAAGAATTTTGTTATGAACATGATCTTGGTCACAATGTTCTTTGGTGGCGGTCTTGTTCCTTATTATTTATTAATTAAGAGCTTAGGTATGATGAACTCTATTTGGGTTATGATCATTCCTGGAGCGATTGATACTTTCAATATGTTATTAATGCGTAACTACTTCGCTTCTTTACCAAAAGAACTCGAAGAAAGCGCAAAAATAGATGGAGCGAACGATATTCAAATCTTTGTGAAAATCTTCCTCCCATTATCATTACCAATGCTTGCGACAATCGGTCTATTCTTTGCTGTTGGTAACTGGAACTCTTGGTATAACGGTATGTTATTCAATAGTGATGAGAGCATTAAGACCTTACAACAAGTATTACAAGATATCGTCATGACTCAAAGTAGTAGCATCGTGAGTCCTAACCCTGCCAAGGTTAACTCTGAAAGCTTAAAGACTGCTGCTATTTTCTTCACAATTATTCCAATGATGTGCTTATACCCATTCTTACAAAGGTTCTTTGTAAAGGGCATCGTTGTGGGCGCAATTAAAGGCTAAAAGCTAGGAGGAATTAATATGCGTAAACAAACTTTATTATTAGGAACAGTGGGACTAGTATTTAGCTCACTTTCAATGACTGGCTGTGGACAAAGACAAATGAAAACTGACACATACGACAAGGATGGCAACCTCCTCATCGATATGAGACATTTGTATTTTGATAAGTATTCTGGTGGTGACTATTACCAAGAACAACTTGAAAAGAAATTCAAAGTTCGTATTACTTTCCAACCATATAACTATGCAAACTGGAGTGAACAAGTTAATGGTGAAGTTAATGGTGATAACTGTCACGATGTATTCCACGCGAACATTACTAACTATAACTTTGTTAACTACTACTGTGAATGGGCTAACGAAGAGATTCTTAAACCATTACCAGATGATTTAACAAGATGGCCAAATCTTAAAAATGTCATCGATCATACTTCTAATATCGATGCTTTAAAAATTAATGGAAAATTATATGGTATTCCAATTGCTAAGAACACCAGTGATTTCTCCACAAACTTCTCTCCATTTACATATATGTATCGTAGAGACTGGGCCAAACAATGGGGTGTTTATCAAGAAAACGATGAATATACTTGGTCACAATTTGAAACATTGTTAGAAACATTTAAATCCCACTTAGACACCACAAAAGGACAATACGCTCTTTGCGATGTTGAATGGGGTTATCCAAGTATTACTAACTTCTATAAGCAAGTTCCTCACTGCTACGCTCAAGATGCAAGTGGTAAATATGTTAATAACTACACAACCGATGCTTATATTGAAGGTTTAACTAAAGCTAGAGAATTCCAATCTAGAGGTTATTATTACCTTTCACCAAACACTCTTAGAGATGGTGACGCTAGAGAATTCTATTGCTCTTCTAAATTTGGAGTTTTATATGAAAACGTTTCATATTCTAACTACAAAGCAACAAGAAATAGAATCGAAGAGCTAAATCCAGATAAAGACATTAACTTCTTAAATGACGCAACCGCGCTCATGAAGATTAAAAATGAAGATGGTCAATATTGTTTAGAAGGAACAGATAACTGGTTCTCTATGACTTTATTTGATTTCAAAATCAGTGATACAAAATTAGAAAAGATTTTAGATATCCTTGATTGGTTGCTTGGTGAAGAAGGAACCGCATACGCGATGTATGGCGAAGAAGGTTACGACTACACTAAAGATCCAGTTACTGGAGAAATCAATCTCGTACCAGAAAGATGGTATGACTCTGATGGAAAACCAATCGAAAGACAAAATGGTCCAAAAGCTTTAAGATACTTAGCCTCTTTAGGTTATGACACTTTAGCGAATGACCCAACTGTTGAAGAGTTCGCAATTAATTATTTAAACGATTGGGAAGCCCAAATGAAGACTGCTTACACTAACGGACAACTTAGAGTTCTTAAGGAAAGCGATGAAGTTATGTGGCTTAACACTCCACTTAAATCCAAATTTTCCGAAGGAATGAGAACCAACGCTCTTATTGGAGCAATGAACGTTTGCTTAGGAACTATGTCAGTTGATAACTTCAGATCATCATTTGGTTATCCTTGGAGTGAAGTCTTAAACGAAATCAATACGACATTAAATAAATAAACATCAGGAGAATTAGAAATGAAAAAGAGAATCATCAAAGGATCATTAATTGGACTCGTTGCTTTGACTTCTCTTTTATCATGCCAAGGTAATGACACACCTAGTGAAAAACCAGAAGAAATAATTCCAATCGACCAAATCGATAAAGATAACATCGCATTCACGGAAGACGACATTATCAACGATAAATTTGGTGGTATTGGTGTTGAGTGGGGTGCCTATGAAGACACTGATAAGCTCATTGATGGCGGATGGGAAAAAATCATCGACCATATGGACCACTTTGGTGCTGCAAGAATCAGACTCATGATCAATTATGACTGGTTCTGCCAAAACTTTGATGATAAAGGGAATAACGATCATAGCGATGATACTTGGACATATAACTTTACTAATAAATATGCCCTCAATATGCTTGAAATCCTCGACTACTCGCAAAAGAACGGAATCGATGTTGCTTTTGGAGCGTGGAACGTTATTGGTCAATTAAATAATGACGTTTGGGGAATGATGGAAGAAGTTACTAGCGATATCAGATGGGCAAAGATTACCGCTGACGTCTTGAACTTCTTAGTCAATGAAAAAGGCTATTCATGCATTAAATGGTTTGTTAATTCCAACGAACCAAACTTAACTGGTGCAAAGGGTAGTTCTAAAAACTATAACAACACCTATGAAATCTGGGAACAAGGCGTTAAAAACGTAAGAAAGGCCTTGGATGATATCGGATTAACTAAAATTGGTATCATTGGTGGAGACACAACTGGATATAGAGGATGTGATGAATATTTCACAAATATCGCTAATCGAATTCCAGGTTATGTTGCTGATTATGGTGCACACTTCTATTTATCAAATATTGAAGTTGACCGTGGTATCACACTTAATAACCTTAGAGAATTAGCGAAGAACGTGAAAAAGATCGACCCAGAATTTGGAAAAGGTCGTCCATTTGAAGTTTGGGAATCTGGCTTTATCGATGGTAAAACTGCTTTAGATAGCCAAACCGCGATTGCGACAACTTCCTACGCGATTAGAATGGCAGATTTCACTATCCAATGCTTAGCTAGTGGAATGGATGGAATTTGCTATTGGGATTTCGATGACGCAATACACTTTATGTACACTGCTAGTGCAACTTATCCAAAAGAATGGGGAATGTTCTCCTCTTTAGCGGAAGCAAGCGCTGATAAACAAGAATTAAGACCTTGGTATCACTCTTCTTCTTTACTTACTCACTTATTTAAAAAAGGAAATAAGATTTATTCTCCAATTCAAAATAACACTGAATTAGATAATTCCTTTAGAAGCATTGCAACTATCTCTCAAGATGGTTCTAAAGGTGGGTTTGCTGCTGTTAATGCTTCTTTAAAAACTGTCACTAAGACTTTCTATCTCGATGACGAAGTCCGTGGTGATAAACTTTACATTTACAATTTCAATAACGATTCATATTTATTAGGATCTGACGGCTATATTGTTCCTAACTATGTTATTGATGGTTCATTAAACAAGAAGTTAGAACTTCAATTCGCTCCTAACACAGTGATTGTTGTTTCTAATACGGAGCTCAAATAATGAAAAAGTTTAATACCGCTATCTTAGTAGCAACATTATTTGGTTTAGTTTCTTGTGGTGTCGCTTCTGCCGTTAGAGTCGACGCTAGAAAAGAAATTGATTTCAATACTTTAGAAAGTAATACTTTTGAACCAACAAAAGTTACTAGTGAACTTGGTACATTTGACTTAGTGTCTCCATTTGATGGAGCAGTTGGACAATCATTCTCTGAATTTAGTTGGGAAGCTTGTCCTAACGCCACTAAATACACATTAGAGATTTGTTCAAGTGAACTCTTTGTCTCTGGCAACCCAAGTATCGATTATTACTCAAGAAGTAACTTATCTACAAATAGTTTGAAGATTTACTCTCAATTCATCTTTAAGAACACTTTCTACTATTGGAGAGTATTTGCGTATAACGATAGTAGTTCATTTAAACTCTCTACTTCTACATACCGCTTCTTTGTTGAGGCTGCTACTGTAGAGGAAGTGGAATTCTCAATTGGTGACGCAGATGATTGGTTACTCCACTCAGTCGGTTCACCAGCAGATATTTCTATTGATGATAATGACTTCTTTGATAATGGTGAAGATTCCTTAGTGGTTTCCTTCACTAAAGAAGACACAAGTAGAGGCATTCCTGAAAGTGATGGATGGATTGTCGTTACTAAGACTATTGAAAAGAGTATTTATGGAACAGACGCTTTGTTCTTCAACATGTTCTACGCTGGACAAGATGCACAAATCTTAGTTCGTTTAGTCGACCGTGATAATGAATATTGGTATATGCCAGTTCAAATCTCTACTAACGCTAAACAATCGGTTATTTTAAGATTTGATGAATTCATCCAAAGAACAAGAGACGTTCCTGTTAATAACGAGACTTTCGATTACGAAAGAATCAAATATTTTGAAATCGTTTTTGAGAAAACATTTGGTGATGGTGTCCTCCTTTTATCAAACCCAAAAGCGATTAAATATGATAATTATCGTCATTACTTTATCGATAAGCTCAACTTCAATGATTATAGTGAAGATAGTTGGGTATATGAATCATATACATTCGATAAAACAATCACTGATGACTATGAATTAAAACTTGATTACTATGGATCAGGCACTCCAGGTAAAGAAAAGATTAACGGATACGGCTTTGCTAAACTCAACGTTAATAGATTCTTTGCAGCAGGAGATGCGGTGAAGATGTCTGTTAAATATACAGGTAATTCATTCACTAACCTTATCCTTAGAATCTATGAAGAAGACACTGATAGATATTCCTACAAAGTGCCATATAAGTCACTTACTGCAGGAGAATATCTTGATATCGTTATTCCATTTAAAGCGTTTGCGAAATCCGCAATCCAAGCTGATGGAAAACGTCAATTCTA